>NZ_JAGUQP010000010.1 GCF_018704065.1 Desulfovulcanus ferrireducens
ACATGAACAAAATGAACAACGAAACAAATCGCCTAACTTATTGCCTTTATTGAAATATTTTTAACCGGACACTAGTGAGATAATTTAAAAATGGGTGGCATTCCTTGTCTCAATCCTTTTTTCTCAAAGGTACATCTCTATTCTGTAAAAGATGTGAAGTTTATTTTAACGAAGACGATTATTGGGTCTCAATCCTTTTTTCTCAAAGGTACATCTCTATTAAGATTTAACTTGGTGTAAAAATCAAATATTTGAAATGAAAGGTCTCAATCCTTTTTTCTCAAAGGTACATCTCTATTTATAATGTCTTATTGGTGGTCTTATAAACCTGGAGACATTGGTCTCAATCCTTTTTTCTCAAAGGTACATCTCTATTGGGAATTTCCTGAAATGTATGAACATCTTGAAAGAGTTGAAAATAGTCTCAATCCTTTTTTCTCAAAGGTACATCTCTATTTCCATAGCGAGCCAATAGGATTCTATTCCCTAATAGAGGCATAGTCTCAATCCTTTTTTCTCAAAGGTACATCTCTATTCTCAAATTAAAAGTAAAGGTTTATTAAACATTGTCTTAATCAAGTCTCAATCCTTTTTTCTCAAAGGTACATCTCTATTCACTAAAAAACCTTCTTTGTATAAAGCAGGAGCGGAAAAGGTCTCAATCCTTTTTTCTCAAAGGTACATCTCTATTACCTGAATTTAACCTCGGCCATGTTCAGGTATTTCCAAAGTGTCTCAATCCTTTTTTCTCAAAGGTACATCTCTATTCCCAAATATCACATTTTAAAATCTATCCAAGAAAAAGATTTGTCTCAATCCTTTTTTCTCAAAGGTACATCTCTATTGATGAGAATGGCTTTATAAGAACTAAGGTTGATAAAACCAAAGTCTCAATCCTTTTTTCTCAAAGGTACATCTCTATTCTGGACTAATTTCATTATTATTTAAACGATTTTGAACTAAAGTCTCAATCCTTTTTTCTCAAAGGTACATCTCTATTCCTGCCTTCCTAATCTCCAATCATTCCACTCCTTTATCCCCCACCTTGCGCGAACCTTTTTCCCAAAATCATCTTTACCCTCCAACCACACTTTACCTTACTCCTTTTTTCTCAATCATCCCAACTAATTAGACCTTTGCGCCAACCAGACCCAATTTTGCCCATTTCCCCCTTTTTGCCAGGTCAGCGCACATTTTCCCCCCCCACTTATAGTAGTTACAATCCTATAATCCATAGCTACTCCTACGGTTAAATTTCCAGCTTAATTGCATCAGTAGCAAATTTATGCAAAATTGATGCAATCAATGTTTGGTATGGAATAGCAGATTCAACACTTTTCCTTTTTTATCTTAAACAAATCCTGTCTGGACAATCTAATGCTTATCTGCGCCTTTTTATTCACATAGTCTTTCGCTACTTCCTGAAACATCATTTTTTCTTTTGCAACATTGTCCCACTGTTTATACTTGCCACTTTCTAAATCGTCCAGAATTTCCATTTCTTCTCTATCCAGTTCTTGTTCTAGAATTTCCTTCATTTTTTTCTCATAAATATTTTCTAGTCATTTTTCTACTGGGAATGATTGCTTTTAAAAAAAGTTCATTTTATTTTTATTGCTCACGAATGGCACTTTGCAGTAGTATTCGTTGATTTCAACTATCATACTCTTCTGATGAGGATATTTGGCTTGATTGTAATGTCCTAGTATATCAAGAATATCTTCCTGAGACATCGCCCAAATAACATCTTCAAAACATATCCCTCTAAATTGATTATAGTCTCAATCCTTTTTTCTCAAAGGTACATTTCTATTCTGTCTTTTAACTTTTCAAAAATTTCCATATCTTCTATCAATCTTTTGCAGACAATCTTCCTGCCATCTCCACAAATATCCACCACCTTCCATCTCATAACAATTTTATCTTTAAATTTCCACATATTACATTTTGCGCATACCAAAGGCATTTCCCCAATATTTTCAAACCGTCCTGAGGCCCACGCAAATAGAGCCAAGCAGCCACAAAATCTAAATATCTTTTTGCCCTCCATACTTCTTCCCCAAATAAACAGCCGCCCAATTCAATGCATTTTTAGACTCATCAGAAATACGAATCCTGAACCTGGCGCCAAAATCCTTGTGTTTATAGGTTCCGATTAATTTGTATCCATCTTTGTCCGACTTTACTCTGAAATGCTTGCCCTTAATGTCTCTTTGTCCGTAATATGGTTCAGTATGGATAGTCTTTATCCATTTATTTTCTTCCCAAATCTTGTTGACAAACTTCTTAAGACCGCCTGGATAATGGTGGTCATTGCCAAAAGTGGGCTCTTTGCGTTCTACTGCCTTTTCAAGTGTTTGCGGCGCGCTCTGATGTCTTCTGTCATAGCTAAGCAGATAAACCTGCCCAATCGGACTCAATTCATAAAGCCTTTCGCCATCAACCTCCACCTCGGTCAAAAATATTTTGAGCCTTTCATCTATCACCCCCAGCTCGCTCTCCGCAAAACAACTCCCTTGTTCAAGACTCATCAATATATCTGCGTTTTCACCCACTAGGTCATAGTCCAACGAAATTGGCAAGGGAGGAAAATCAATGATCTCGTTGAAACGTTCATGCTTGTAGTAAACGGGTATGTTCAGTGCCTGTCCGATAACCACGGCAATGGCAATCTGCGCTTTATAGCCCCCTGTTGCATCCAGGGCGACAAACCTCTCGCCCCCAAATCTCTGGATATAGTCGCCTATGGTTTTGACCAGGTTCCTGAGTCCTTTAGTCCTGAAGTCCCTTGGCGCCTCATCCTGCAAATTTTCGATCACGGCATAATCCAGGGTCTTAAATTTCAAATCCTTTCTCAGGGCAAAATATTTCTTCAGGAACTGCCCCATGTTCCTGCCCTGTTCAGTATCAGAAACAAGAAAAATAAGGTTATCCAAGTCTATCCCTTTTTTATACCTTAAGTGTTCAATGGTATTGATCTCTGCCCCGCAACAACCATGCGCAGGATCAATGTTTGCCATTAACCTGGCCACTCTTTTCCAATCCTTTTGCTCCGAGGAGAGCCGAATTTCTTCCCACTCAGCCGGCATGTCCGAGCCTGGTTCCAGCCGTTTCAAATTGCCCAGAAAACTGGTTCCTACAGTACAAAGAAGCGTATTTCTCATGGCTCGCTCCGTTTTTATATAATTTCCAGCAATTTTTTATACCAATCTTTCTTTTTGCACCTTTTTTCAGACCCGTATCCTTAATAAACTCCACAATTATTGCGCTTGCCTGTTTTTGAAACTCAGTGTCATCATCGTCTAAAACCTCGCGGCCAATATTAGGCGGCGAGCCGGCACGCTGATTAGCAGGCATGGCACCCAAACGCAGCGTCAGGGCAGCAATTTTTTGCGCACTTACCTCCAAAGGATCAAGTTTATCCTGCTTTAGAATTTCAGGCGCCGATCCTTGCTGGCCCTGCGCATTCTCTGTTTGAGATTTATATGGCTTATAAGCGGACAAAATATTTTTCGGACAAAATCCCTCTTGCAAACGCAGCATAACCCAACCAAAAGGATACCTGCTTCCGGCAAGAGTCCTAGTTTGTGCCTTAAACTATTCTGCCCTTATTTGTTTTGTCTGTTGGTCTGCTCACCTCATCCCAGGTCATACTCTCAACATGAGGGTATTTCCCAAGCCGCAATAAAGCACAGGTTTTGCTGTTTTTTATTTGCTCTATCCGCTCCATTACCGGCCTTAAACTGGCTATCTATAAAATTTTTCCATCTCTTCCTGAAATCTAGCGCAATAAAACAGGTTTAAAGCCAGCACAAGCTCACCTAAACCAAAAAAAAATATTTTACGTTCGCATTTTTTAAGGTTTTTGTCCGCAAAATTGCCAATAATGTAAGTGAACTATATTGGAATAAAGTCTCAATCCTTTTTTCCTAAAGGTACATCTCTATATGCAGACTAGGGTACAGATGTATGATGCTGCATTAAGGTAGTCTCAATCCTTTTTTCTCAAAGGTACATCTCTATGAAAGAAAAAGGTTAAATAGATAAATGGAGGGTTTATCATGTCGGGTCTCAATCCTTTTTTCTCAAAGGTACATCTCTATTTTATTTAAAGATTTAGCGGAATTGTACTATAGAGGGTTCGCGTCTCAATCCTTTTTTCTCAAAGGTACATCTCTATATGCAGACTAGGGTACAGATGTATGATGCTGCATTAAGGTAGTCTCAATCCTTTTTTCTCAAAGGTACATCTCTATAAGCTATGATTAAAGCTTATTGTAAAAAATACGAAATTGACGAAAATGTCTCAATCCTTTTTTCTCAAAGGTACATCTCTATTATATGTGTAAAGATATAGAAATGGCAAAACTTGCCGATTGGTCTCAATCCTTTTTTCTCAAAGGTACATCTCTATGAAATAACAAGTTGAATATATATGAGGGGTTAATGCCCGTCTCAATCCTTTTTTCTCAAAGGTACATCTCTATTTCAAAAAATACCTAATGCTGTATGTTGTGTTGGAATTGCTTTGTCTCAATCCTTTTTTCTCAAAGGTACATCTCTATAGCGAACCGATAGGATATAGAGTTATAATTTAACTTCCCTGTCTCAATCCTTTTTTCTCAAAGGTACATCTCTATACTGCCTTCCTAATCTCCAATCATTCCACCCCATTATCCCCCACCTTGCGCGAACCTTTTTCCCAAAAATCATCTTTACCCTCCAACCACACTTTGCCTTACTCCTTTTTTCTCAATCATCCCAACTAATTACAGCTTTGCGCCGACCAGAGCCAATTTCGCCCACTTTCCCCTTTTTGCCAAGTCAGCGCACATTTCCACCCACTTATCCATATCACCGCACAACCCAGCTTACAGATGCTCATCTAACCTATCCACCACAAACACATTCCCTTCAAAATACCCATAAACCCTATCTCCCTCACCAGTCCACGCGTAAAACTCGTGCGTACACGGCTCCATTGCCTTTCCCTCAATGGGGTGAAAGCGCAAACTCCTGGGATTAAATCCTTCATCTCTCAAACATCTAATAAGCTGGTCAATGCGATCGTTCATTTCTTTTTTTCTAGCCTCAGGTAATCCATTAATCTGTTTTACAAATTTTTCAGAAAACCGCACATATTCCACTGGCTCCGGCCAGAGCCGCTCTCGATACAAGACTTCTTTGGCCCTGTTCCAGACCACCTTGCCCCAAGGTGAAAAATCCACTTCTTCTTCCAGCCTGAAGACAAATATCTCAGGTAATCTTTCTGCTTCTTCAGGCTTTAGAAGCCTTGCCTCAAGCCGTCTGAACAAAGAAATGTTTTTTTTAATCCCCCCTTCCATATCAATTTGAATGGGCAGTCTGGGAATACGCAGCAGGGTTGAACCAGACTCAAACACATAAATAATCTCATCTGCATAAAACATGGCAATGACCTGCAAAAAACCCTGCACGCTTTTAAATCCTCCTGTCAGGTTAAACACAATGTGATATTGGTTTTGCCTGTAACCTGGCAAAGTAGAATCAAACAACTCTGCCAGTTCTGTTAAAGCCAATTGAAAGGACAGCATATTTTCTGTTTGTAAATCTGTTTGCCGATGCACCTCAACGCTCATTTTGTCATTTTGCTTGATGAGCCAATCACGAATCATGGTGCCTGTTTGTTCACCAAGCCAAGTATCAGTACAAAGCAGAAAATGATAATCACCTGCCATGAAGCGACCATTGTAAAATTTCACCAATGCGTTTAGTTCGGCAGAACGCCTGGTTACACCTGCGGGGCCGAGGGCAAACAATTCTTCCTTTACCTTTTGTACCCTTTTTTCCAGCAATGACCGATGTTCAGGTTCTATATCGCCTGGATTTTTATAATTGGCATAACGGGTCAATAAGGCGCGTGTTTCACCATCAGCCCCGCCGGTTAAAAGACTTGTTCCGCATGGAGACACAATGTAATTGGGCATAATTCTTCCTCCACAGCCATAATTTTTATCCGTTCACCAGTTCATGATACCATTTCTTTTTCTTTACGCTTTTCTTCAAACCTGTCTTTTGCACAAATTCCACAATAACCTGCCTGGCCTGATTTTGAAACTCTGTATCCTCATCAGCCATGACCTCATGTACAATATTAGGCAGAGAACCTGCCCGCTGATTGGCTGGCAGGGCTTCAAGACGCTGTTGCAAGCTCTTCAATTTCTCCCTGCTCTGATTAACTTCCGGCTCCTGTAGGTCCTGATCCGGTTCGTCAGCTTTACTGTGCTCTTTTACGCTTGCTGTTACAGGCATGGCAAAAGACGGGATATGCTCGTCGGGACTGTAACCCTCGTCAAAGGTAAGTAATACCCAACCAAAAGGATAGCTGGCTTCGGCCAGGGTCCTGGTAGTGCCATAAACATATCTATTTCCAATTTTTTTGCCTTTTGGTTTGCGCACCTTATCCCAGGTCATGCTTTCCACATGGCAAAAATGACCAATCCGCATCAATGCCTGATTGTTTTTTATCTGCTTTATGCGCTCCATCACAGGCTTTAAGCCAGCACCTACCTGACGCAAATGAGGAAGATTATAAAACTTTGTTATTTCTTCCTCAAACCTGGCCCGATAAAATTGATTCAGGGCAAGCAACAATTCATTCAAGCCAAAACTAGGTATTTTGCGCTTGCACTTTGCATCTTTTTGATCCGCAAAATCACCAATGGACAACCTGGCCTTCAGGCGCAAATCATGTCCTGCGCAAAGACATTTTAGAGCCTCAACATAACCTTTCGGCACAGACCGTTTATTCGGATTTTTACCCACTTCCACAGGACGCACAATTTCAGCTCCATCCTCAGGCACAACAGCATCAGATATTTTAAGGTGTTTAAAAACGTCAAAACGAACATCGCCAAAGATAATCTTATTATACGAGTCAAAACACTCCTTTTGTTTACGCTCGTTGAAAGAACATTTTCGCTCTGCCTCGGCAGTTACAGTATGAGCCAAAAAACTTCCTATGGCCGTGCGTATGGCTCCCTTAATACTGCTGCCCGGAACATAGGCATAATCTCCCACAGGATTGCGCGGCAAAAGATTAATGCGCAATTCATTTTCATTACGCTTGCCCTGCATGGCCTGACTGTAAAAATCCACCAATTCCTGTGCTGCCACAGGTATTTTTGCTGTTGCATAACTGCTTATATCTCTGGCTCTGCTTAAAATACGCCTTAATTCCAGATAATTGTAATTTTTTAACGCCCTTGCCACATCTGGCTCCTGCGCATGGTCAGCAAACCACCGGCCACTATCCACAAGAAAAATATACGCATCTTTGTCCTGTTTTTGCAGCACATAATTTAACGCATCCAGGTCTTCACCAGTTCCAACATGCACAGGCGTTAATACTTCCAGAGTCAGGGTATAATATGTCATATTCCACCTCCGACAATACGAAGCGGTAACCACAGGCCCATAGCATAGTGCCTTATGCGTGCATCCACATGCACATCCTGTAAAAGTGCCCCAGCTGGCGCAGTATTGTCCTTAAAAACAGCTCCTGGTTCCAACAAAATCATTGGTTTTTTAAAGGGATTGGGTTTACTGCCATCAGGGCTATGCACAGCAAAACTACCGCCTAATTTACCAAATCTGGAAAATACACTATAATAGCAAGGTAAATCTGGCATCCTCTCAAATCCCAGCAAAGACAGGCTCATCCAGGCATTGTATTCTTTCAGGTCAAACAAACACCCAGGATTAAACTCATTGTCCTGCTCAATAACAAGTTGCCCTGCACCAGTGCTTTTATCTTTGCCAAAGCCAGTAGGCACAATATATTCCTGCCAAACTTCATCCCATAAGTTTTGATATTCCTGAGATGCAAATTTCACATACACATCAAAACAACTGCCCGGATTAGCCCAGCTTTCACGGACAAAATACAGGCCCCCAGGTTCAAGCACAGTGCCTGTCTTGCGGCTAATAGTGTTGTGGGCACGCACTATTGATTTCCAGACGCTCTCCTGGTTATTTCCTCTAAACGTTTTCTGATTTAACTTCTCTGCTGCCATACAAATCATGTTTTCCTGAGTTGCATTCTCACGCAATCTTAACCAATCATCTATAGCTATCCATTTTTGCTTACGAATCTTCTTTAAAACCTGACTGCCCCAGAACAGCTTTTCATCCTCGCTTTTATCTCCTAATTTTTCATTAGCAGCAGCTATCTTCAAAGCTAATTTTCTAAGAAGCGACCTCTCAAGGGCTGGTAAGACAGGCAAAGGCAAATAGTTATGGGGAAAGGCGCAGGAAATAAGCATGGGCGCATCTTCCAAAAGGACATCATCAAACGCATCCAAAAAAGATTGTAAAAACTTCTCCCCCTTAAGATAACGCAGCCCCCAGCAAAGATGACCAAAAATAGTGTCAGAGTAGAGTGGCGTTATCAAACGGGATAAAAGGGTTATTTTATAACGCACATACATAATTAATCTCCATTTTCAGATTGCAAACCAACAGGCACATCCGCTTTTAATGCCTCCTGTAAATGTTCGTATTTGACTTCCTCTTCATCAATGCGCACATTACAAAATTTAATCTGACCACAACCTCTTGAACCACATCCACCCAGGGCATCAAGTTCTAAAAGAGCCATTGCCTGTTTGATGGCTGTTAAAATATTATTCTTGTTTTGCCCATCAAGATCAAAAAGACGAACACTAATGTTAAAATCAAATTCTACACCAGCAGGGACTCTTTCTAAAGGACGGGGATTTTCTGCTGTGCCTTTTATCCGATTAATGACATTTTCGTACTTAATTTCCATTGGTAAATCGCCATTTCTAAATTCATTTTTCCATTTTTCAGTCATATAGGCATCACGCACCAAGATACGCGTTGGACCTATCTTGGTTTTGCTTTTCTCAGCTCCACTAAACCCAAAAAGGCAACAAACTATACATTTACCACAATCACAGGGACCACCATCTCCTTTTAGCTTATTGTATTTTACTTCCAACAAAGAACGCATTTTGCCTTTTAAAGATGAACCAGGAATATAAGGTTCACCTGTCAAAGGATGTTTGATAATTGGCTGATCTAGGCCACCAATTTCCAGGGCTGCATCACCACCGCCAATGTGTAAACCAGTTAACAGCTTAATTGTGCCTGTAATATGAGTAATTTTTTGTAATTGCATTGTGTACCTCCATTAATTAATCTTTAATCCATATTCTTTGGCAAAATGATAGTAAAATCCAACTACAGCTTCAAAAAACAATATGAAATCCATAAACTGCTCTTCTGTTTGTATATCTTTTACTGCATTTTCAATAAATTGCCTAAAACTTTGAGGAATTTTACCCCTCGCTGCATTGTAATTAACCTGCGCAACCTGCAAGGCAATTAATGGTTCTAATTTTTGATAATCAAGACCATTTTTTAACTTCATTTCCAAACGTTTAAACTCACCGTAAAATTTTCGTAACTGACTGCTGCTCAATGTTTCTGTTTGTCTGTTACTTGCTTTACCATTTCTTTGTTTTCTTATAAATTTGTCAGCTTCTTGTCTTGCTTTGTCTATTAAATCTTCTTTAGTCAGCATACCACACCTCCTTATTTTCTTATTGCACAAAGTGCATATTGTATTCCAACTATGTTTTTAGCAAATCCTTTTGCGCCTTCATTTACCTGAATAAGCTCGCGCAAATACTTAATTTCATCTTCATTTTGCACTTTTCCCTCCTTTACCTTCATTATGTTTCTGGCCAGATCATAAAGGGCGTGAGAAACATAAAGTCCGCAACGCCAATCAAAAGATGATTTTTGCTCACTGTCTTCCCATCTTGCAATGACTTCTGCATCCCTGGCATACTTTAACAAACGATAGATAAAGGCCCTGCTTACCAGACTATCTTTGTCCATAGCCATTTCTGCCAGCCTTGTTCCAACTTCCACCTGCCTTTCCAGTTCATCCCAGGTCAACACCTCATCAAACAGACAAACAGCATCTTTAACTGTAAACCCCTGTTCGTCTTTTCTGGCCTTGGCCTTTTCCAGGGCTTCCTCTGCCAGTGGTGCTGCCCTGCGCACTGGAAAACCTGGTTTTATCAGATACAAACCACAGGAAAGGGAAAAGTCTTTATTGCCCGCACAAAACTCAGCAAACTCCTTTCTTATCTCCAGCGCCAGATCTATAGTCTGATGCCAAGG
This sequence comes from Desulfovulcanus ferrireducens, assembly GCF_018704065.1. NCBI lineage: Bacteria > Pseudomonadati > Thermodesulfobacteriota > Desulfovibrionia > Desulfovibrionales > Desulfonauticaceae > Desulfovulcanus > Desulfovulcanus ferrireducens. The sequence continues at coordinate 10,195 of NZ_JAGUQP010000010.1, forward strand.
ACCAATGAGGAAAAGATCATCTCCGCCAGCAAAGACCACATAAGTATCCTGAAACTTCTCTGTCTGTTTTAACTTCTCCACTAGATAACCAGCAAAAAACACATTGAGCATCCTGGACAGCGAGGCAAACCTGGATAAGGAAAGCCGTTCTTTTAAGCCCAGGCTAAACACCAACCCCAGGTTATCCACATCTGCCTTTAAAAGACATAATAAGGCCCTTCCCCTGCGATCTTCACCTTCGCCTTCACACGATTTCAAGGCAATAAGACCAAAAGTCTTTGTCCGTCCTGGCAAATCTTCTTCTTTAACGTCAGGATAACTCTCTTTTGCCAATTTAAAAAAATCTTTATTCTTTAACTCCTCTCCTGTAATTTGAGGCATAAAACCAGCAAGCCACCATTGACCAAACTCAGTATCTGGCTTTACTCCTAAAACTAAGTCTGCCTTTTTTAAATCAATCTCATTTTCTGCATTGATAAACACATTTATATTTCCAAACACCTGAAACCCGTCGCGGCCAAACACAACATATCTGGCTCCGGGTAGCTTCTTGCCAATGATTTTAATTTGTTCATAACACAAAGAACAAACAGAAGCGCCATCAATCTCTTTTTCTGCAGGCAATTTTTCACAGGCTCTGCATTCACCTTTCCAGGCATACAAATCATAACCATCGTCCAGAACAGAACCTTTTTGTTTTAAATAACTTTGAAAACGTGTATGCTTACTTTCATCCAGACAGAGATTAAATTTATCCAGGGTGGAGGCAAAATTTTCCAGCAGCAAATCTTTACCACTGACTTCCAGATGGGCCAGACAAAGGGCCAGTTCACCTTTAAAGCTGGCAATAAAAAACTCATCCACTTTAGTCTGAAAGTCTGCCACTATTTTTTTCACTCGCGGGGTATTGGGCAAAAGTAAAATAAACTTGCCTCCAGCATCCATCACCTGAGCAACCAGACCAAGCCCTGCCTGTTTACAAAAGTCCAGAGTTATTGAACGCGTAAGTACCTGCAAATAAAAGGACCTGGCCCGAAATAACCGCACAGCCCCTTTGATGCCACTTTCACTTACGCCAAAAATAAAGCGCTGAATCCCTGAAAGGTCGCCACCAAACAAAATAAATTTCTTAGCATCATCTACCTGTGTTAGTGCTACCTCTGGATGGTCCTGATGATAAAGCCACAGGGCCTGGGCAACGGCAGCGGTAACCAGACAGTGGTCATACAAGGAGATATCCGGCAGGGTTTTGTAAGAAGAAGACGGCACGCACCAGAGATATTTTTCCATGATGCGCAGAAGCCAGGGCAGATAGTGCTTAAAGGGCAAGTTTTCAGGCATTTTTTCCAGTTCAGCAAGAAATCCTTTATACAAATTCTCGTATTCCTGGCCAAACTCATCCTCTTTTTTATCTTCCTCTTCCAGTCGTTGGACCGAAAAAATAGCCTCTTTTTCCGGCTTAAACTCCACGAGCTTCATCCGCCATTTGCCTGGCTCAAAAAACTTATTTTGAGCCAATGACACCTCTTCCAGGATGCAATTGAGCCGGGCAGCGCGAAAATCTTCTGTAATTTTGTCCTTCACCCGATCAATACCAGCAGCCAGCCTATCCCCAACTGCAACACACATCTGATCCAGCCTTTCTTCATGAGGCTTATGATGAATGGACGCCAGAATTGCGAGTTCATCGCGCCTGCCTTCGAGTTCCGCAGGCAAAGGCAAAAAATGACGCACAAAATAGTCAGTATAAAGCACATGCCAGTGCGAATGGTGCCCATCTTTAAAAGGCATCAACTCGTCATCCTCTGGACTTCTGTCCGCTTTTGCCCGCTGCCCCAGCTTGCCTATATCGTGCACAAGGCCAGCCAACACAACCATCATTTGTTTTTCATCCATAATTCTTCTCCTTCAAACACCTTCACGCTTCCACACATTTATATTTTCCCAGCCCAAAACTGGTGTTTTTGCCTACATGGAAATATTGGCCCAAGAGCAAAAAGGGCCAGAAAGGCTCAAAATCGCCTTTAAAAGTAATGGATCCCACAAGGCCACCGCTTGGCATAATTGATTTCTGTCTTGTGGAGTATCGGCTCCAATGAAACCACTTAGTATTGTCCTCCAGCGTTTGAATGTTGGCTGCCAGATCAATCAAACCCTTGAAATCAACATCTGGTTGAGCAGCACAGTGAAATGTGGACAAAAGCGCTATCCGGCGCAGAAGGGAGCGAAACAAATCCTGAAAACTCAAACCTTTTTTTATGACCTGTCCTTTGCGCACAAGCTTGAGAGGGGTCAAAAATTCCAAGCTAATCCGCTCTCTTGGTGGCGCGGAAGCTAAAAGTTCGCTCCATTCAAATGGTGTAACAGGCTTAATCTCGCTAGAGCCCTGAGAAAAAACAGTTTTGTCCTTGCAGCGCACACATTCCAGAATGCATTTGCCTTTGTCCGCTCCTATCCCCTGGTTGCCCAGGGCCTCCATAACCAAAACAAAATAGGGTAAATAATCTATGGCCTTGCCTATCAAAGTTAAACCTACAACAAGCCTCGCATTTCTCTTTACCAGACGCTCCTTACCAAGAGGTGGACAAAGAACAAATGGGTGAGGTATATGCTCGTACTTACGCATAATCTCTGCCTTTTGGGGCCGAGGGGTCTCAAATACATAGGCATAAATACAGGATGTAGCTAGTATGCAATCCTTACACTCAGATGTAGACCTAGCAACGCATACGCTCTTTTTAAAAATATGGCCAAATCCGCCCCTGAAGGTAGCACCTTTGTATGCAGGGAGCACAAACTCCTCTTTTGCACTAAACTCAAATTCCAACGGGAGAAGTTTCATCTCTTCCATCCAAGACATACCAACACCTATTCTAGTCAAAAGTTTAAGATATAAATTGAAAATACAAATAACAGCTATAACTAAATGACTCAATAACAGACCAGCCATTAAAATTACTATCAAAAAAACTCCATAAATCTTTATAAACAATATTTAGCAAATATTGTTTTACCAAAGAAAACATAATTCATTGGAAAAATCATAAAATTACAATCTCTTAAATAGGTTTGCAAAGAAAGACAATAACTTCACTAATGTCCGATTAGAATCGGGTTAAATTTCAGGGGAAATATGGTAATCAACGGTTTTTTGACGGTCCAAGTTGCCGTGAACCTAAGTTGAGCAATTTTTAGGCGCCAAAAAGATACTTCAAACATGGTTTCATCAAGGACCTGCCTGAGATACCAGGTTGCCTGAAGAAGTAGTGCTGGACTGGCCTATTCGTAGGTAGGGTGCAGATAGATTGATCATTCCGGAAGCGTTGATTTTGATATCGCTTTTCATGCGAAAGAGTAACGATGTTTATTGATCCTAAGAATCGCCTTAAAGATTCTGAAATCTGCCGGCGAATGTTTTGCGCTGGGCCAAGATTCCGGTTAAGATGAAGTAAGCTCTCAACAAGGAGGACCTTGCTGAATCTCGGCGGCGTCTACGGTGACAAGGACGCGGGCAATCCCATCGAGTACGACCTCTTAAAACTCGTTCTCACGAACGACTCTTTTTATATTCTCTCGCTCCCCCCACTTCTCACTCCTCAAGTTCCCTTTATTTTGCTAACTACTTCTTATCCTCAACAATCCCCCTGGCTGAGTTAAAAGGCAATCTTCCTTGACGCTGTCTTCGATTTCAAATAATCAACTGGGTTTTCATAAGCTTAAAAAGTACGTGAGCAAACACCGACCGTTTAACCGTTTAAAAGAAGTTAGGAACATAGGAAGTTAAGGAGTTTGGAGAATACCGAAAGGACCAGTTCATCCTTCCCCTCCAATCTTCCCAGCGACCCAACTTCTTAACTTCCCATTTTGACCACGTACTCGAAAATTAAAGAATAGAGGTAAGTTAAGTTGAACAAGGAGCATTCAAAAGAAGAAAGTCAAATCTTAAAGCACCGCAGGGAAAAGGCCAAATTTCTTCAAGATGCTGGGATCCCTCTTTACCCCAATACCTTCCGTAAAAACACCGATATTGCTGATATTTTAGACAAATACGGGTCATTTACTGTTGAGCAGTTGGAAGAGGTAGGAAACGACTTTTTGGTTGCCGGCAGGATTGTGGCCCTGCGCTCTTTTGGCAAGGTAACTTTTTTTCATATCCAGGACCATACGGGCAAAATCCAGGTCTATGCCCAGCGCGATCTTATCGGCCCTGAGAATTATAAAATTTTCAAAAAATACGACATCGGGGACATTGTTGGAGTCAAGGGAGGCCTGTTCCGGACCAAGACCGGTGAGCTGACCATCAAGGCCGAGCACATTGAGCTGGTGACCAAATCCATGCGCCCGTTGCCGGAAAAATACCATGGTCTTAAAGACGTTGAGACCAGGTACAGGCAGAGATATGTGGACCTTATCGTCAATCCCCGGGCCAGGGAAATTTTTATCAAACGGACCCAAATCGTCCGCTTTATCCGCAATTTCTTAGACTCCAAGGGATTCATGGAAGTAGAGACCCCCATGATGCAGCCTATCCCAGGCGGGGCAACTGCCAGGCCCTTTGAAACTCATCACAACGCCCTGGATATGAAGCTTTATTTACGCATTGCCCCGGAACTTTACCTGAAAAGACTTTTAGTAGGTGGTTTTGAGCGAGTTTATGAAATCAACCGCAACTTCCGTAATGAGGGAATCTCCACCCAGCACAATCCAGAGTTCACCATGCTTGAATTCTATATGGCCTATGCTGATTTCCACATGCTCATGGAGCTTACCGAAGAACTATTTTCCAAGCTGGCCACGGAAATCTGTGGCAGTCCCAAGATTACCTACCAGGGCCAAACCGTTGACTTGACACCACCCTGGAATAAACTTTCTTTTTATGAATCCCTGGAAAAGATAGGGGGGCTTAAGCCAGAGGATTATCAGGATTACGACCGGGCCAAGGAATTGGTCCGGAAACTAGGGGAAAATGCTCAAGTGGGCGAAAAGCTGGGCAAACTCCAGGCCAAACTCTTTGACATCCTGGTTGAACCGAAACTTATCCAGCCCCATTTTATCTATCATTATCCAACTGATATTTCCCCGTTATCACGCAAAAATGAACAGGATCCAACCATAACTGACAGGTTCGAACTATTTATCACCGGTCGGGAAATGGCCAATGCTTTTTCTGAGCTCAACGACCCCTTTGATCAACGTGCCCGCTTTGAAGAACAGGTCAAGGAAAAAGAAGCAGGTGATGACGAAGCCCACCGTATGGACGAAGATTATATCCGGGCCCTGGAGTACGGTATGCCCCCGGCAGGCGGCGAAGGCATTGGCATTGACCGCTTGGTCATGCTCCTTACTGACTCACCATCCATTAGGGAGGTCATTCTTTTCCCTCTACTAAGACCAGAGGTTGCATCCGGTTAATGAACTTTGAACTCTTTGTCTCTCTTCGCTACCTTTTGGCCAGGCGCAAGCAGGCCTTTATCTCCATTATTTCCCTTATCTCCATTTTAGGGGTGGCCATGGGGGTGGCCTCTTTAATTGTGGTTCTGGGAGTAATGAACGGGTTCAGCCAGAACCTGAGAGACAAGATCCTGGGAGTCAATGCCCATGTGATTGTTAGCAGCTTCCAGGGAGGCATCGCGAACTACTATAAGCTCAGCCGGAAGATAAGCTCTCTCTCTGAAGTTAAAGGCATAACTCCTTTCATCTATACTGAAGTTATGCTCAGTACCCCTGGAGGGGTAAAAGGAGTGGTTTTGCGCGGCATTGATCCTGATGTAGCGGGACAAGTGCTCAGCCTGGCCCAGGACATGCGTAAAGGAAAACTTGAGGACTTGAATAATCAAGGTCCGTTTCCGGGGATAATCATTGGCCATGAACTGGCCAGCCGTCTAGGCCTGGTCATCGGCAGCAAGGTAAACCTCCTTTCACCTGCAGGCAAAAAATCAGCCGCAGGCTTTTCCCCCAAAATAGAGATATTCGAAGTTCGGGGCATTTTTAAGACCGGCATGTACGAATACGATTCTTCGCTGGCCTATACCACCATCTCGGCCTGCCAGAAGCTGTTAGGTTTTAAAAAAGACCTGGTCACCGGGCTGGAAATACGCCTCCGGGACGTATACAAGGCAGAAGTCATTGGCCAAAAAATCCAGGAGCTACTCGGAGGTTATCCTTTTTATGTGCGAAATTGGATGGAGATGAACCAGAATCTGTTTTCAGCGCTCAAACTGGAAAAGACAGCCATGGGTGTCATCTTGATTATGATTGTTCTGGTCGGTTCATTTAGCATCATTACCACCCTGGTCATGTTGGTTATGGAAAAGACCAAAGACATTGCCATTATGATGTCCATGGGTGCTACTACAGCGATGATCCGGCGTATTTTTATGTTTCAGGGGCTGATTATCGGTTTTATCGGCACTAGCCTGGGGTATATCCTGGGTTTGTCTATCAGCTTGCTCCTAAAAAAATATCAGTTTATCAAGCTGCCGGCAGATGTATATTATTTAGATCACCTGCCTGTTCTTCTGGAATGGTCGGACATGATTGTCATCGGCCTGGTGGCCATGCTCCTTTGTTTTCTGGCCACTATTTATCCTGCCAGACAGGCGGCACGCCTCAAACCATCTGAGGCCTTAAGATATGAGTGATACTTTGTACGTCCTAAAGGGCTTGGGTAAAGAATATAAAACCCCCTCCGAGCAAGTAACGGTGCTCAAGAAGATTGATCTGGAGATCAGGCAAGGAGACAGTGTGGCCATTTTAGGGACATCCGGCTCAGGCAAAAGTACTTTGCTCCATATCCTGGGCACGCTTGATTCTCCATCCTGGGGGAAAATCACCTTTAGGGGTTATGACCTAACCAAGATTGATGCTAAAACCAAAGCTAATTTACGCAGAAAAGAAATTGGCTTTATTTTTCAGTTTCATCACCTTTTACCTGAGTTCAATGCCTTAGAAAATGTGGCCATGCCGGCCATTATTTCAGGTATAAAAATGAACATGGCCAGGGAAATGGCTGCCAAAGCCCTGGAGCAGGTAGGTTTAAAGCACCGCATAGACCATAACGTAACAACTTTATCCGGAGGAGAAAGACAACGCGTAGCCATAGCCAGGGCCATCTTACTTAAACCCCGAGTCCTTCTAGCAGATGAGCCAACAGGCAATCTGGATGAAAATACCGGTGAATCCATCAGTCAACTTTTGATTAAATTAAATCAAGACTTGGGCATGACCCTGGTCGTTGTTACTCATAATAATAGTTTGGCCCAAAAAATGAATCAAAAACTAAAACTTCATCTGGGAGTATTGCATGAGATGTAGGGCACGAACCACAGGACCTGCCTTAGGCAGAAAAAGAGTGAGGTTAATCGGCTGGTTCTTTATCCTTTTTCTCTGGCTGACAGCTTCTGCTTATGCCCAGGACCTGACCAAAATCAGACTTATGGTCCTGCCTTTTGAAATAAATGCAGGCTCTGACCTGGACTATCTGCGTGAAGGACTGCCCAAGCTCCTGATTCAATCTCTTCGCGAACAGGGTTTTGTCGTTCAGGATTTTCAAGAGACATTAAAAATAGTTGAAGACCAGCAGGTAGATTATCTGGACCTGGCCACCGTCAAAGACCTGGCCCTGCTGGGGAATGCCCAATATGCCGTTTATGGCAATTTCAACCAGGTTGGGGAAACCATCAGCATTGATGCCCGACTGGTTGAAGCTTTTGGACTCAAAACTCCCAGGGCCCTTTTTGTGGTCAAAAAAGGGACCATCAATATCCTGCCGGCCATAGAAGAATTAGCGGCAAAGATAAAATTAGAGCTGCTCAAGAAAGAACGCATTACTGAAATTGAGGTCAAGGGAACCAAAATCCTGGATAAGGACGTGGTTTTACTGCGTTTAAAAATCCAGAAAGGTGATATCTTTGACCCAAAACAAATCAATACGGAACTAAAGAGACTGTTTGACCTGGGTTATTTTGATGATGTGCAATTCAAGGTAAGCGACCTGCCCGAAGGCAAAAAAATCACCATCATTGTAAAAGAAAAGCCTTTAATCCAGGCTATTAGCGTTATCGGGGCCGATGCCATTGACGAAGATGATATTTTAGAGGTCATGTCCACCAAAACCGGCTCGGTTTTAAACCCCAAGATCCTTGCCGAAGATTTAAACAAAATCCGAGAGTTGTATCGTAAAAAAGGATATTACCAGGCCAAAGTAAGCTATGAACTGGAACAGACCGACACCAGACAGGCCCGTTTAAACATAAAAGTCAAGGAAGGGGAAAAATTATATATCAAAAAAATTCGCATCGAAGGGGCCAGACAGCTCGACCCGGATGATCTCAAGGATCAACTGGCCCTGGCTGAACGAGGCTTGTTTTCCTGGCTGACGGGTAGCGGAGTGCTCAAAGAGGAACTTCTTGAACGTGATGCGGCCGCCCTGGAAGCTTACTATGGCAATCGCGGCTTTCTTGATGCCCGGGTGGGCCAGCCCGAAATAGAGTTTAAAGATGATGGCATCTACATAACCTTTAAGGTCATAGAGGGTCAGCGCTACAAAGTAGGTAAAATCGATTTTAAAGGGGATATCCTCGTTAGTGAAGACAAACTAAGGAACATAATCAAACTGGACGACCTGGCCGAGGAGGATGAATATTTTGATCGCTCGGTCATGCGCCACGATTTACAGGCCCTGGCAGACTATTATACTGATTTTGGCTATGCCTTTGCTGAAAGCGATGTTAAATTGGACAAAGACAAAAAAAACAATAAGATCAACGTAACTTATATCCTGAACAAAGGGCAAAAAATATTCATCCGCAGAGTGACCATTGACGGTAACACAAAGACCAGAGATAATGTAATCCGTAGAGAAATGCGGCTTTCTGACGGTGACCAATTCAGTGGAAGCGCCTTGCGACGATCCAATATTCGCCTCAATAAACTGGATTATTTTGAAACCGTAGAAATCGAGACCCTCCCCACAGACAGCCCGGATCAAATGGACTTAAAGGTAAAGGTCAAGGAGAAAGCAACCGGGATGCTCTCGTTGGGGGCCGGATACTCATCCCTGGACAAGTTCTTTGTTTCCGGTCAAATCCAGGAACGTAATCTTTTTGGCAAAGGATATGTCTTAGGGCTTAAAGGAACTTTTAGTGGCAGAAAGACAACCTATGATTTTAGCTTCTGGAATCCGCATCTCCATGACTCTAAGCTGGGGATCGGAGGAGACTTATATTTGATAGATGAAGAATTCTTTGATTATGACAAAAAATCCACGGGGGGCAAAATAAAGTTTGCCTATCCATTAGGTGAGTACACAAGGCTTTATTGGAACTATCGCCTGGAACAGTACGCCATTACTAATGTTAGCGATAGTGCAGATGAGGACATTAAAGCTTTAAAAGGCGAAAACTGGGCCAGTGCTCTTTATGTAGCCGCCTCCAGAGATACAACCAATAGACGTCTTAATCCCTCCAAGGGTAGCATCAACAGCCTATCCATAGAGTATGCTGGCGGCCTAATCGGTGGAGATGATAACTTTATCAAGTATATCTTCGACAGCAGCATTTATTATCCACTCTTCAAGGAAACAGTATTTCACTGGCATGGTCGAGCCGGCTATGTGACGCCCAATAGCGACGATGAAATTCCCTCTTTTGAACGTTTTTATATAGGTGGGATTAATAGTGTTCGCGGGTATCCCGGACGAGAAATTGCGCCTAAATACGACAATGGCGACTATAAAGGTGGAAACAAGGTCTTTTTTACCAACTTTGAATACCTTTTCCCATTAAATAAAGAAATAGGCCTTATGGGACTTGTCTTTTTTGATGCAGGTAATGCCTGGGATGAAACCGAAGGCATTGACCTTGACTTGTACAAGAGTGTCGGTGCAGGTATTCGCTGGTACTCGCCTCTTGGTCCCCTGCGCCTAGAATATGGCTATGGTCTGGATGAACTTGACGGTGAAAAACACAGCAAACTCGAATTTAGTGTTGGTCAGTTCTTTTAGGGAGTGTAAAGTGTGAGTTTGGAGTTAATTCAAAACTCTCCTGCTCTCAAAATTTTTTCAAACTTCAAACTCAAACCAAAAGGAGTTTAGCAATGATGAAAAAAATTACCTTGGCTTTAATCTCTATTCTTTGTTTTTCCAGTTTCGCCCTGGCCCAGACAAAATTGGCCATCATTGATATGAAAGAAGTCATTTCCAAATCAGAACCAGGGCAAAAGGCCATGGAAGAGCTAAAGAAAAAATTTGACAAAATGAAACAAGGCCTGGACCAAAAGAAACAGGAATTACAAGCCCTGCGTGAAGAACTCCAAAAGCAAAGTCTGGTTCTTAGCCAGGAAGCAAAACAGGACAAGGAGTTGGAGTTCAAGCGCAAAGTCAGAGACTTTCAAGACATGTTTCAAAATTATCGACGCAAAATCCGTATGGAAGAAAAGAAACTGAGCGATCCGATCATTGAACAACTCGTTCAAGTAATCAAAGAGTATGGTAAAAAACACAAATATACAGCAATCTTTGATACCAAGTCCAGCGGACTACTCTACGCTGACGATGCCATAGACATCACCAAGGAGATTATTGTCGAACTCAATCGTGCCTGGAGAACAAAACAAAACTCAAAAACCGGAAAGAAAAAATAATGCTTCTTTCAGAACTAGCGCAAAAATTGGGACTTAAACTCGTAGGCGATGACCTGGAAATAACCGGTGTCAACACCTTGGATAAGGCCAAAGAAGATGAAATCTCTTTTTTGGCCAATCCAAAATATATACCATTATTAAAAACAACAAAAGCCGGAGCGGTCATTGTCGATGAAGAACACGCCACTAAACTTAACCGTGCTTTAATCAGTGCCAATCCTTATCTGGACTTTGTGCGCACAGTACAGTTATTTGCAAAGCCTCAAGGCTCATTTACAGGCCAAAGTCCTCTCGCTTATATCCATGAAGCTGCCGAAGTCCATCCTTCAGCGACCATCTATCCACATGTCTATATCGGGCCGGGAGCAAGGATTGGAGAAAACACTCAAATCTTTCCTTCGTGCTATATTGGCGAAAATAGTGTTATTGGCGATAATTGCATTATTTACCCAAATGTAAGCATAATGGCCAGGACCATAATCGGGAACAAGGTCATTATACATGCCGGTGTAGTTATAGGTAGTGATGGCTTTGGTTTTGCACAAGGAGAGTTGGGCCTGGAAAAATTCCCTCAGGTTGGACAGGTGATCATTGAAGACAATGTTGAAATCGGAGCCAATACAACCATTGATCGTGCGGCCTTGGGTGAAACAAGAATAGGCCAGGGCACAAAAATAGATAACCTGGTCCAGATAGGACACAATGTTAAAGTAGGCGAAAATTCTATTCTTGTTGCGCAGGTAGGTATCGCCGGCAGCACTACTTTAGGCAAAAACGTAATTCTGGCCGGACAGGTTGGAGTAGCAGGGCACCTGGAAATAGGAGACAATTGCCGGGTAGCCGCCCAGGCAGGTGTCGGCAAAACCCTGCCACCGAATACGGACGTAGGGGGAAGTCCGGCTATGGAGCACAGCGCTTACTTGCGTAGTTCTGTCCTTATGCCCAAACTGCCTGAACTGTTTAAAAAAATCAGGCAACTGGAAAAAGAAATTCTGTGCCTAAAAGAAGAAAACAATAAAAAATGATATCCATGAAAGCTACGTATCACAAATATAAAGGAGACAAGATATGAAAGGCCCGAGTCACGGTGAAATTGTAACCAAAGATATCCTGAACCTCCTCCCGCATAGATATCCGTTTTTGCTGGTAGACAGAGTACTGGAATTTGAGCCTTTTAAATATTTGAAAGCCATTAAAAGTGTTACCATAAACGAACCTTTCTTTCAGGGTCACTTTCCAGCATTTCCGGTCATGCCTGGTGTTTTGATTTTGGAATCCCTGGCCCAGGCCGGTGGAATTTTAGTGGTCAAAAGCATCCCTGAAAAGATGGAGGGCAAAATATTTTTATTTACTGGCATAGAAAAAGTCCGCTTTCGTCGCTCTGTGTTTCCTGGAGACCAAATGGTTCTGGAAGTAGGTTATGAAAGGCATAAACTAAATCTGTGGAAAATGAATGCCAAGGCTCTGGTCGATGACAAAGTTGTTGCCCAGGGCATTCTGACTGCAGCTATTGCCGACCGGGGGGAACAGTAGTGGCAACTAATATCCATCCTACAGCAATCATACACCCTGGTTGCGAGTTAGGCCAGGATGTCCAGATCGGACCTTACGTTATTATTGAAAACAAGACCATTATAGGCGACCGCACCAGGGTTGATGCCTTTGCCCAAGTCAAATCTTATACTCAAATGGGCACTGACAACCATATATATTCTTATGCCTGTATCGGAGAGGTTCCCCAGGATTTAAAATTTAAAGGTGAGGAAACCTGGCTTAAAATAGGCAACAATAATAAAATCCGGGAATACAGCACGTTAAACAGGGGGACCGGAGAAGGAGGAGGAGTAACCACAATAGGCTCAAACTGTTTTTTTATGGCCTATACCCACGTGGCTCATGACTGCCACCTTGAGGACGGGGTCATCCTGGCAAATTGTGCAACTTTAGCCGGTCATGTCCATGTAGGACAAAAATCAGTAATCGGTGGTCTCTCAGCAGTGCATCAGTTTGTCCACATTGGAGAATATGCATTTATTGGGGGTAAAACAGGAGTGGCCCAGGACGTGCCCCCGTTTATGCTTGTAGCTGGCGAACGGGCCAAGGTTTATGGCCCCAATACAATTGGCCTGCGCAGGGCAGGATTTTCCAAAGAGCAAATATCAGCACTAAAAAAAGCCTACCATACCCTCTGGCGCTCTGGTTTAACCCAGGAACAAGCCCTGGAAAAAATCCAGGCAGAATTTGGCCAGTTGGACGTAATTCAAAAGTTTGTCCAGTTTGTCAAAAACAGCCAAAGAGGTGTGGTCTCTCCCAACCCTTAAAAATGTCTGAAAACAAAGTCTTAGGCTTAATTGCCGGCGGGGGCCAGTTTCCTTTTCTGGTAGCTGAAAATGCCCAAAAAGAGGGGTTCAGGGTCGTTGCTGTTGGCTTTGTCCATGACACAGACCCGGGCCTTGAAAGCAAGGTCCACTCCTTTCTATGGCTGAAACTTGGCCAGCTAAACAAGCTGATAAAGTTTTTCAAAAAAAATAATGTCCAAGAGGTAGCCTTTGCCGGCCCCATCAATAAGCCCCGGGCTCTTGATATCAGGCCAGACCTTAGAGCAGCCAAACTCCTGTTTAAGCTTAAAAGCAAAAACGACGATGCCATTTTAAGGGCAGTGGCAGCTGAACTTGAGCAGGAAGGCCTGGTAGTTGTTGCGGCCAATAACTTTGTACCCGAACTCATCTCCCCAAGAGGTCAAATAAGCAAAAGGAAGCCAAGTCCTGGAGAAATTCAGGACATCATCTTTGCCTGGCCCCTGGTAAAAAAGCTTGGCGAGCTAGATATCGGTCAATGCATAGTTGTGCGGGAGCAAATGGTCGTGGCAGTGGAAGGCATGGAGGGAACCAATGCCACTATTTTACGGGCCGGACAGTTAGCGGGCAAAGGTTGCACGGTGGTCAAGGCATTCAAGCCAGGACAAGACAATCGAATTGACCTTCCCGCACTTGGTCCGAAAACCATTGAGGCCATGGTTAAAGCCCAGGCAACCTGCCTGGCCTATGAGGCAGGCAAAAGCCTTTTTTTTGAGCTGGATCAAGCCATCTCACTGGCCGACAAGTATAAAATAGCCATTATAGGCGTTGACGAACAGTTATTACAAGGGCTTAAGGACTGATTTTTTAAAGTAGCTCACAAGACTCAATCCCCGAAAATCACCCCTCCTTTTTACTCAACCCCAGTATTTCCACGATTCTATTGCCCACTTCTAAAGTAAACTCTCTACCTTGTAAGGTCTTCTTTTCTTGTTCGCCAAGGACTTGTCTAGGAGTATTAATAAACTCCTTTTTAGGCTTGATTTCATAGTCAGGAGGAAATGAATCCTCAAAATACATTTGCTGAAAGCCAATAAATTTCAGACTATGCGCCGTTGCATCTAAAATAGCCAGCTCATCCTTATCCAAGAGACCGGCCTCTTTTGCCCTGATAAGCCCAGCCAGGCACTCACCTCCTTGGGTACAAGCAATGTGCCCGTACCTGTTGGCTAAAAGCATACCTTCGATGATCTCCTGCTCTTCAACCTGGACCACGTTAAATATACCTGGCCCGCCAACCCGCTCATACTCTTCTACCAAAGCCTTTACCCTGGGGAAAGAGACAGGATTGCCAATCATTGCGGCCTGGGCCACACTTGGACTTACTTTAACCGGAGCAAACCGGCGCTTTCCAGGTTCCTGGGCGTAATATTTAAAAACCGGATCAGCATGGCTGGATTGGACACCAATAATCCGGGGCAACTCATCTATAATGTTTAATTTCTTCAATTTTAAAAATCCGCTCATAATAGCGGTTATATTTCCGGCATTGCCAACGGGCACAAAAACAGCCTTGCCCTGCATATCCCAGTCATACCACTGGGCGACTTCATAAGCATAACTTTCCTGACCAAGGATGCGCCAGGCATTTTTGGAATTTAAAAGTGCCACTCGAAAATTATCAGCAAGATATTCCACCACCTTCATACAGTCATCGAATACTCCCGGAATCTCAAGCACAACAGCGCCACTACCAAGAGGCTGAGCTAACTGCTGGATAGTAACCTTGCCCTGGGGTAAAAGAACCACGGACTTAATCGGGTCCCCGACATAGGCAGCATAAAGGGCTGCTGATGCTGATGTATCTCCGGTAGAAGCACAGATAGTCAGGACCTGGCCCCAGTTTTTCTTGCGCACCAAAAATTTTAAATAACTAAAGGCACAAGCCATGCCTCTATCTTTAAACGATGCACTAGGATTTTGACCATCGTTTTTATAGGCTAATGGCTGGCCAATTTTCTTTGTTAAAGTCGGGCTTGAGGTAATAATTGGTGTGTTACCCTCTCCCAGGTAAACAATATCTTCTTCTTCCACTACCGGGGCTATAAGCTCATAAAAACGAAAAATGCCTCTTAAGGCGTTCTTTTTTGTCCTGGTTCGCTGATCAAAAATATCCTGCCACTTCTTTCCTGGTATTTCTTTTAAGTTTTCAAATTTTTTATCGTTTAATAAAAAAACTCCCTTACAGTCCGGACAGGTGTAATACAGTTCGTCTGCCGGGAATTTTTTCCCACATCCCAGACAAGAGTATTCCAATTCACCCCGATATTCTGGAAATTCATTGTGCATTATAAACTCCCTTTGATTTATAAGAAGATTAGAAGTCAGGAAGTTAAGATGTTTGGAGAGTAAGTATTAACTTATTATCTACTCACTCTCTTCCAGACCTCCTATCTTCTTATCTTCCCAACTTCTTCTTCCAGACTAATTCATATTTTAAAAAATAAGTCCCCTAATACTCCGGCAAATAAAACCATAGAGACAAGACCATTTAAAGTAAAAAAAGATATGTTAATCCGACTTAGGTCATCCGGAGAAATTATAAGATGCTCCACTACTAGAATTAGGGATACAACCCCCCAGGCCACAAAATAAATCCACTGCGCACCGTAGGCGAGACCTGCCAAAGCAAAAAAAATAACAGTGTTTACATGACTGAAAGCAGAATATCCAAAAGCAGCCTCTATGCCAAATCTGGCCGGTATTGATCTCAAATTCCGGCTCTTGTCAAAGTCCACATCCTGGATTGCATATAGGATATCAAATCCCGCCACCCAAAAAAGAACACCAAGGGCAACCAGCAGAGGAGTCATATTAAATTCCGGTCTGTAGGCAATCCATCCTGCAATGGGAGCAAGGCCCAGCACAGAGCCCAGAATATAATGGCATAACCAAGTAAATCTTTTGCTGTAGCTATAAAATGCCGACCATGCCAGGGCTATAGGAGATAAGTACAAGCAAAGTCTGTTCAGCAATGCACATGACCCAACAAAGATCAAGGCACAAAAGAAAATGAAGACAAGCGTTGCCTTTATACTGATTTCCCCCGTGACCAGAGGTCTTGTCCTGGTGCGCTCATTTTGGGCATCGAATTTAAGATCTGCCAACCGATTAAAGGCCATGGCAAAAGATCGCACAGCCACCATGGCCAAGGTGAGGGCCAAAAACTTCGCAAGACCAGGCCATCCGCCAGCTGCCCAAAAGAGTCCAATATAGGCAAAAGGTAGGGCAAATACTGAGTGCTCGATTTTGACCATCCTGGCCAGGATGACTGTCTTCTTGAATATATCTTTGAACATTTTTAACTTTCCCTCACCCTCTCGCTAGGGCTTGCTAGTGACACAAAGACCCAAAAAAATTTCCCTGCCAGGGATTTCTGACAAAAAACTCCGGCCTTAACCGACTGTATCAACAGTTAATCATCACAGCTTATAGAGCCTCTGGCCAGACACTATTCTAACCGCTGATTGAAAGTCTTGGTTTCTTTCATGCTGGTACCAAGACTGAAATAACACCATGGCATTTAAGTTGATTAAGAAGGTCCGGCCCAGGCTCTATAACATTTAACCAACTTCTTTGCTACTCAAGCAACCACCACTTTCAAAAACCTCTTCTTGCCCACTTTAAGCACATATTCACCAGGGGCAAACACATGTTCCGGATCCTTTATTTTCTCTCCGCCGAAAATGGAAACAGCATTTTGTTTACAAAGCCTTTTGGCCTCACTCTTGGAAGCACAAAGTTTACTCTCAAACAAAATCTCCACCAACTTCTTCTTATCCTTCTCGCTAACATTAAAAACAGGCATGTCCTCGGGCAGACCACCCTTGGCAAAAACCTGGTTAAATGCCTCAAGCTCTTTTAATGCCGTCTCACGGCCATGAAATCTGGCCGTTATTTCCAGGGCAAGTTCCTCTTTGCATTTTTTGGGATGAATCTTCCCTTCTTGAACACCTTTTTTCAACTTCTCGATCTCAGACATGGGCTTGTCAGACAAAAGCTCATAATACCGCCACATGAGATCATCTGAGATGGACATAAGCTTGCCAAACATATCCTTGGCAGGTTCTTCAATGCCAATATAATTGCCCAAGGACTTGCTCATCTTCTGGACCCCATCCAGACCCTCTAAAATGGGCATGGTCATAATGACCTGGGGTTCCTGCCCGTATTCCCTCTGTAGAGTCCTGCCCATAAGCAAATTAAATTTCTGGTCCGTGCCGCCAAGCTCTACATCTGCTTTCAAGGCCACTGAATCATATCCTTGAACCAGAGGATAGAGAAATTCATGGATGGATATAGGTCTGTTTTCTTTAAACCGCTTTTCAAAATCATCTCTCTCCATCATTCTGGCTACAGTGTATTTTGAGCATAATTCTACAAAATCTGCAGCAGTAAACTTATCCATCCATGTTGAATTAAAAACAATTTCTGTCTTATCAGGATCTAAAATTTTGAAAATCTGCCGCTTGTAAGTCTCGGCATTGGCCAAAACTTCCTCACGGCTCAACTTTTTTCTGGTTTCGGATTTTCCTGTTGGGTCGCCAATCATTCCAGTAAAGTCGCCAATTAAAAAGATAACCTGATGCCCCAGGTCCTGGAAGTGCTTCAGCTTTTGAATAAGCACTGTATGTCCTAGATGCAAATCAGGAGCAGTGGGGTCAAAACCGGCCTTGACCCTCAGGACTTTCTTTTTTTTCAGCTTTTCCACAAGCTCCTTTTCATCGATTATTTCGACACTTCCACGACGGATAATCTCTAAACTTTTTTCAATATCCACAGACATCTTTAACTAACACCCCTTAATTTAATTAGTCTGATCGAATTTCCATGCCTGGATATCCAGACAATGGCCTGTTTGCAAATCAAAATCTATGATCACACCATTCAGCTCAACCGAGCCTTTGGCCAATTCAAAGCGAACCGGTCTTGCAGTTTGAAATTTCTGCAACACAACACCGGGCTCCATGCCCAAAACCGATTCCTTTGGACCACACATCCCCACATCGGTTATATAACCTGTTGTCCCGGCCATGAGTTGGGCATCATTGGTTTGAATATGGGTATGAGTACCTATCAATGCAGTAACCCTGCCCTGTAGAAAATAGCCCATAGCCTTTTTTTCAGAAGTAGCTTCGGCATGAAAGTCAACAATAATCGGTATATCTGCGGGCAATTTCTCAATAGCTTCCTGAGCTTTTCTGAAGGGACAGTCCACGGCCTCCATAAAGACACGCCCTTGCAAATTCAGGACGGCCAGGGGTCTATCCCAAAAATTTTCATAAATATGCACACCTTTGCCCGGAGCACCCGAAGGATAATTTAAGGGCCGCAGAAGCCAATCTGTTTCCTCCAGAAATAAATTTATCTCTTTATATTTCCAGATATGATTGCCAGAAGTTAGTATATCAATCCCTGCGTTGTGGAGTTCCCTGGCGTTCTTGGATGTAAGCCCTAAGCCGCCTGAAGCATTTTCAGCATTAGCTATAACCAAATCAATAAAAAATTTCTCTTTAATTTCAGGCAGATGCTTTTTTATACACTTTCGTCCGGGCTTGCCCACAATATCGCCCAGGAAGAGTATTCTTTTCCGTTCCATTCTCTTTTGCAAACTAAAATCCATTAACCAGTGTTCTGCTTATCTCAACTTCCGTGGTTATCTAATATGTTCCCAAGTGGAGCGATTTTTTATTGAGTTATTTAGCATAGCCCACAGCTCGTTTTTCTCTAATCACTGTCACCTTTATCTGACCCGGATATGTCATATTGTCCTCGATCTTCTGGGCAATATCTTTGCATAAGAGATATGTCTTATCGTCATCCACATGATCGCAATCAACCATGACTCTAAGTTCCCGGCCAGCTCGAATGGCATATGCCCTGTTTACTCCCTCAAAACTGGTAGCTATATTCTCCAATTCTTCCAACCGCTTGACATAATTCTCCAAGAGTTCCTTTCTTGCTCCTGGTCTTGCGCCGGATAAACTGTCCGCAGCCTGGACCAGGACTGCCAGGATAGAAGCTGGAGCAACATCCTCGTGGTGAGCTGCAATGGCATGAACAATTTCTTTAGACTCACCATATTTTTTTGCCAGGTCTGCTCCGATCAAAGCGTGGGGGCCTTCTACCTCATGATCCACAGCTTTACCCAGATCATGAAGGAGCCCTGCCCGTTTTGCCTTCTTCACATCTACACCCAATTCAGCAGCCATAATTCCGCATAAAAAGGCCACTTCAAGTGAATGTTGTAATACATTCTGAGAAAAACTGGTCCGATAATGTAAATGTCCCAAAAGCCGCACTAATTCCGGATGAATACCATGTACGCCTACATCAAAAGTGGCTTGTTCACCAATTTCGCGCAATTTGACTTCCATCTCCTGCTCTACCTTGCGCACTATGTCTTCTATTCTAGCCGGATGAATCCGCCCGTCACTGATCAGCCTTTCCAGGGCCTGGCGAGCAACCTCACGCCTTAAAGGACTATAAGCTGATAAGACAACTGTCTCCGGAGTATCGTCTATAATTAAGTCCACTCCGGTTGCAGCCTCTAATGCCCTGATATTTCTGCCCTCACGACCAATAATTCTACCTTTCATATCTTCGCTGGGCAACTCCACAGCAGTAACGGTATTCTCAGCAACATATTCACCTGCATATCTTTGAACAGCTGTGGCCAAAATTTCCCGGGCCTTTTTCGCTGCCTTTTCTTGGGCCTCCATCTCAATGACCCTAATCATTTTAGCTGCCTCATGCCTGGTTTTACTCTCAATTTCGGCCATTAGCCTTGCTTTGGCCTCTTCTATTGTAAGCCCTGAAATCTCCTCCAACTTTTTGCACTGATCTTCAATAAGCCTTTGCAACTCGCTTTGCTTATCTTCCAATGATCTTTCCTGCTTGGCCAGCCTGTTTTCCCAGGCCACAACCTCGCTTTCTTTTTGGGCCACTTTCTCCAGCTTATGCTCCAGGCGCTCCTCCTTTTCCTGCAGCCGCTGCTCTTGCTTTTTTAGCTCCCTTTCACGCTCCCTGACTTCTCTTTCCCACTCTTTTTTCTGTCTAAAAATCTCATCTTTGGCTTGAAGCAAGGCCTCTTTTTTTTGTGCGGCTGCCTCTTTACGGGCCTCTTCTAAAATCTTGTCAGCAAGTTTCTGGCTTTCTTTTAGTTCCTTATTCAAAAAATATCTCTGGGCCATGATCCCCGCCACGGCACCCAGCCCCAGACATATAAAAGCAGTTATTATTATACTACTGATCATAGTTCACTCCTTACTTTTATTACTTCTATTTTAAATTATATCATCTTATTACATACTCAATTGTTATTCGTGACTTAACGACATTTTAAATGGCTATTACTTAATCCGGTCCCTAAAATAAACTTCAAAAGCTAAATAACACATCTGCATTGATGCTTATTCAGCAACTCAACCTTTGTTTTGCAAGCGACATTATCCTGAATGTATCAGTGAAACTACTCGAAAAATATAAAAACTTCCAAGCAGCGATACCGACAACATAAGCACGAGCTTAAACACATCTAATAAATTTTTAAAGAATTAGAAAAAAAAGGAGGGATTAAAGAGTTGAAAGCTAGGAAGGGGTATTTATCTTTATCCCCGGAAGGCCGTGTTGTGATCTATTTTGAACCGCGTACATGTATAAGTGGGCGCCAAAGCAACCCCTTTAGGCTTCCCTCTTCTAAAAGAGGGCATGCACACCGGAGCTGCACAACGGCTCCCGTAACGGCTGTGTTGGCTCAAAATAAATGTACACAATCACGCACCTTCCAGGAAATTTTATATCTCCGCTTGTTGAGATATCTTTATTTATCATGGTTTTCCAATCTATGTAAAAGCTTGGCCAGTGCTTTTTCCTGTTCTTCTAACCGCTTACTGGTCTGTAAATAATCATCGGCCAGGCTTAACGCTAAATATATGAGTAACTTTTCTTTGCTTAACTTCCTTCCTCGCTTTTCTAACTCTTGGAATCGCTCCTCAATTAATGCCTTTGCCTTTTTAACACGATCAGGTCCAACATCGGTTTTAAAAGCGACCTCAAGACCAAGAACATTTAAATTATAGCCAGGCATTAATTAATCTATATGTGCATCTTCAATCTTTTTCAATAGGCTATTAATTCTGGCCATAACTTGTGCGTTTTTTTGCCTTTCTTCGTTCAGCTCTTTAATAAGAGACCGATTTTCTTCACGTAAACGCTTATTAGCCTCAATAACAGCCTCAATTTTTTTACTAAGTTGAGCTATCACGTCCATTCTGTTTATAGATAATCATATTGTTGCTTTTTTTCAAGCAAATTTTTCCTTTTTCAATCAAAGTAAGGCAACCCTTCATCTTAACCTATTGATATCAATAAGCAATTTATTCTGATTTCTTTAAACTCTATCCCCACAATTCCTTTTGAGTCTGTAGCCAAACCCTACTTAATAGAACAATTTTTTATAATTTTTCAATGGTGATTTCTTTCAAGCTGGTGCAAATGCCAGGACCCATCTACCCCGGTTGAATACTGGCAAAGCCAGCGCAGCTTCGCTGGATTTAACGGGGTAAAAGGCTTGCTTGTGGGCAGAGCATAATGGGATATTTTGGGTAAACAAATAGTCTTTTAATTATACCTAAGTTGAGCGATTTTCACTCAATGGGTGAGATTGCCACGGACAGCTTCGCTGCCCTCGCAATGACAATTTCGCCCCTGTCATTGCGAGGGCAGCAAAGTGGAGCGAAGCAATCTCAAAGTTTGAACTGCAAAAAAATCGTTCAATTTAAACTATAGATAGTTACGGCAAGTAGCACCAGGTATCTATCTTTGTCACCCAGATGCTCTGTTTTTCCCCTAGCTTCGCCAAGATGTGTTGCCCAGCCTCAGGAAGCCAGGATTTCTAATCTAGTAATCAAAAAAATGGAGTTTGGCCACAGACTCTTTTGATACACCTAGCGTCTTTTTAAATTTTTTTGCCTGGCTCTTGCAATTCCCAGGTTATTCTCTGGCACGTCTCTGGTAATAGTTGAGCCGGCTCCAATCAGAGCCCTGGCTCCAACTTTTACCGGGGCCACCAGAGCTGTATTGCTACCAATAAAGGCACCGTCTTCAATTATAGTTTTGTGTTTATTCTGGCCGTCATAATTACAGGTAATCGTCCCGGCACCGACATTTACTTTCTCGCCAACTTCACTATCACCTATATAGCTCAAATGATTGACTTTGCTCCCTTGACCAATAACACTCTTTTTGACCTCGACAAAATTGCCCACCCTGGCCCCCTTTTTGATTCTGGTACCGGGTCTAAGCCGTGCATATGGGCCAATATTCACATCATCATCCACTTCTGTCTCAACAATATGCGAGAATGAAAATACATGTGCAGCACAGATTTTACTGTCTTCTACATAGCAGTGAGATTCTATGACCGCTCCCCGACTAATTTTAGAAGACCCATAAATCTCAGCCGGTCCTGTTATCTCTACTCCTGGCTCAAGTTGTACCTTCGGGCCTATTCGTACAAAATCCGGACTGCGAATTATAACACCTTTATCAAGCCATTTATTTACTATTTTCTTACGCAGAGCTTCTTCCTGTAACACAAGCTCCTTAGGGGTATTCACACCCAAAAGTTCTGTATTTTCACCACAATTTAAAGCCAGGATTTTATTCTTCCTGGCTGATGCCAGACCTATTAATTGAGTTATATAATATTCGTTTTGTCTGTTTTCATTGTCTAATTTTGCTAGCAAATCATGAGCAGATTCGACTTTTAGAAGGTAAACTCCTGCATTGACTTCTTTTACCTCCTGACCGAACTTACTATCATCAAAATCCTTGGCCTCTATTATGGCCTGAACATGACCCTTCTCATCTCTTATCACACGGCCATAACTCCCCGGATCATCCAAGGTTATGGTCAGAATTCCTATATCTGCATCCTTGGATATGCAAAGCCTGATCAATTCCTCCAGCTTCTCTTCTGGTATAAGTGGCGTATCTCCATTGACTACCAGAACCCAGTCAAGCTGTTGATCCACAACAGTTTGCCAGGCAACCTGCACAGCGTGGCCAGTACCCAATTGTTCCTTTTGCAAAATAAATCTACCCTTGTACCTGGGGAAACCATCCTCAACCTTGTAGGCTTGGTGTCCAATTATCGGCCAGATATTCTCGCCAACCACATTTTCCAAGGTTTTTAATACATACGCCAACATTGGTTCTTTTAAAATTGTCTGTAACACCTTTGGGCCTTCTGCATTCATCCTTGTACCTTTGCCTGCGGACAAAATAAGAGCACCGATATTTTTGTGACTAAACATAACTTCGAACCTTGTTTAAAATTTAAAGTTTAAAGTTAATTGAAATTAAAAATACAAAAAAATCATTAACTCAACCATTTAATTTTATTGACAATTATTAGCACAGCTAAATAACAAAACCTGCTTGATTCAACCCCCATTAACTTTAAACTTTAAATTTTAAGTTTAATTCTGTCCATCAAAAAAAAAGCCCCGCACAGCGGGGCTTGCTTGGTACAATCAAATGCTTATCTTTGGGGAAGGATAGAGGTAATTCCAGCACAAAAACGTTTTTTTAAACGTTTTTCATTTTCTACCCATCCCCATGTTTTGCTAGCTATTAATCATCTTTGAATTAGTTCTTCCTTAACTACATACAGGTGCCTGCCTCTTCAGCACATTCACGGCACTTCATTCTGTGCAGTGCTCTGGCAAGTGAAGCCTTCGCCCTGGCATAGGCTTCGCGATCTTTTTGCTCTCTTAGTCTCATTTCAGCTCTTTCTCTAGCCTTGCGAGCGCGCTCAACATCAATCTCTTCAGCCTTTTCAGCTATCTCAGCCAAGACAGAGACTTTTGTCGGAGTCACTTCTGCAAAACCACCAGCAACAAAGACATAATAGTTTCTGCCGTTCTTTTTATAGTAAAGGCTGCCAATGCCTAAAGCGGACAAAAAGGGTATGTGATTGGGCAGGACACCGAACTCACCATTAATCCCAGGTGCACCGACATATTCAACTTCTTCGGAAAGAAGTTTGCGATCCGGTGTCACTATTTCTAATTTTATTGAGTTAGCCATATATCCTCACCCTATTTACATTTTCTTGGCATTTTCAAGGGCTTCGTCAATTGAGCCAACCATGTAGAAGGCTTGCTCAGGTACATCGTCATGCTTACCTTCTATGATTTCTTTAAAGCCTTTGATAGTATCCTCTAATTTTACATAACGGCCAGGCTTACCAGTAAACTGCTCAGCAACATGGAAAGGCTGAGACAGGAATCTCTGGATCTTTCTGGCCCTGTTAACTGTGAGCTTATCCTCGTCGGAAAGTTCATCCATACCCAGAATAGCAATAATATCCTGCAAATCTTTATATTTTTGCAGAATCTGCTGAACCTCGCGAGCAACGGTGTAGTGCTCAACGCCCAGTACGTTTGGATCAAGAATACGTGAAGTAGAATCCAGAGGATCCACAGCAGGATAAATACCAAGCTCTGCAATCTGACGGGAAAGAACGATTGTTCCGTCTAAGTGAGAGAATGTTGTAGCCGGAGCAGGGTCTGTCAAGTCGTCAGCAGGTACATATACTGCCTGAACCGATGTGATTGAGCCCTTGGTAGTAGAGGTAATTCTTTCCTGAAGTTCACCGAGGTCAGTACCCAATGTAGGCTGATAACCAACCGCAGAAGGCATACGACCGAGCAAAGCTGATACCTCGGAACCGGCCTGAGTAAAACGGAAGATATTGTCAATAAACAAAAGCACGTCCTGATTTTCTTCGTCACGATAGTACTCGGCACATGCCAATGCTGTCAGAGCAACACGGGCACGAGCTCCTGGAGGCTCATTCATCTGACCGTAAATCAGACCGGCTTTGTCAATAACGCCAGCATCAATCATTTCATGATACAGGTCGTTACCTTCACGGGTACGTTCACCAACACCGGCGAAAACAGATATACCACCGTGCTGTTTGGCGATGTTATTAATCATTTCCATCAGAATAACTGTCTTACCAACACCGGCACCGCCAAACATTCCCATTTTACCACCTTTGGGGAATGGTACCAGGAGGTCAATAACCTTTACACCGGTTTCCAAAACCTCAATTTTGGTGCTCTGGTCTGTAAACTCTGGAGCTGGTCTGTGAATAGGATAATATTTGTCAGAATTGATCGGACCTTTATTATCAACCGGACGGCCGACAACATTAAGAATTCTACCCAGCGAAGCCTTACCAACCGGTACCATGATGGGGTTACCGGTATCCCTGGCTTCCATTCCCCTAACCAAGCCGTCTGTTGTGTCCATAGCAATACAGCGGACAACGTTGTTACCCAGATGCTGAGCAACCTCTACGACAAGGTTATCGGGTTGGTCATCGATAGTTGGGTTAGTAATATATATCGCATTGAGAATATTGGGTAGTTTGCCTTCCGGAAACTCAATGTCGACAACAGGTCCAATGACCTGAACAATCTTTCCTATATTTTGTGCACTCATTTATTTTTGCCCCCTATTATCCTTGTTTTAGTGCTTCTGCACCGCCAACTATATCCATTAGCTCTGCCGTAATGGTTGCCTGCCTGGCTTTATTATAGGCCAGGGTCAAATCATGAACCAACTCATCGCAGTTCTTGGTGGCATTGTCCATTGCCGTCATACGAGCTGCGTGTTCACTGGCCGATGTATCTAACAGGCCACGATAAACCTGGACCTTGATATATCTTGGTAGAAGTTCAGCCAAAAGCCCTTCCACTGACGGCTCAAAAATATACTCGCTTGATGGTCCTTCTTGGACAGTCTCAGTGGTTGATTCAACAGGCAGTATTTGGGCTACTTTGGCTTCCTGCCTGATCACGGTCACAAATTGACCGTAGACTATCTGAACTTCGTCCAGGTCTGCAGCAATGTATTTATCAATTATTTCATTTCCAATGTCGTTGGCGAGTTGAAAGTCAAAATTATTCATTATATCCGCTTTGGCATCAATAATCTCAAAGCCTCTTTTGCGGATGTAGTCCCGACCTTTCTTCCCTATACAGATAAATTTAACTGTTTTTCCTTCAGCCTGCTTCTGGCTGGCCAGCTTCTCTGCCTTCACACATAAATTGGTGTTGAAGCTTCCGCACAATCCCTTATCGGAGGTGACCAAAATGATACCAACATTTTTTACGGCCTCTCTCCTTTCCAGTAAGGGATGCACACTGGCATCAGCCCGAGAGGATAAATCCGCTATTATTTCATAGTATTTATCAGCATAGGGACGAAAGCGTTCGATGCGCAGTTGCGCGTTGCGCAATTTAGCCGAGGCCACCATATTCATGGCCTTGGTAATCTGCTTGGTCTTTTTGACCGCACCGATTTTTCGCTGAATGTCCCGTAATGAAGCCATTTATCTCTCCTATATTATGCCTTAAAGGTCTTCTTAAATTCCTCAATAGCAGCTGCAATTTTTTTATCTAGGTCTGCGCTTAAATCCTTTGTTTCAACAATTTCATTCAAGATATCTGCCTTCTGGTTGCGCATGAAATCTAAAAGTTCATCTTCAAACTTACGTACAGCTTCAACAGGGATGTCATCTAAATATCCTCTGGTACCGGCATACAGAGAGATAACCTGTTCTTCTACAGGCATTGGCTGATACTGAGGCTGCTTCAAAAGTTCGACCAGCCTTTCACCACGAATAAGTTTTTGCTGAGTAGATTTGTCCAAATCTGAGCCAAACTGGGCAAAAGCTGCCAATTCCCTGTATTGGGCCAGATCGAGCCGCAGGGTACCGGCAACCTTTTTCATGGCCTTAATCTGAGCAGCACCACCAACCCTGGATACTGACAGACCAACGTTAATAGCCGGACGGATACCAGCGTAGAAGAGGTTAGGCTCAAGATAAACCTGGCCGTCAGTAATAGAAATAACGTTGGTAGGAATATATGCGGAAACGTCACCAGCCTGGGTCTCAATGATAGGCAAAGCAGTAAGTGAACCTGCCCCCAGATCATCACTCATCTTAGCTGCACGTTCCAGGAGCCTTGAGTGAAGGTAAAATACGTCACCGGGGAAAGCCTCACGTCCCGGAGGACGGCGCAGAAGAAGGGACATCTGCCTGTATGCTACAGCCTGCTTGGACAGGTCATCATAGATAATCAAAGCATGCTTGCCGCTATCTCTATAATATTCAGCCATGGTACAACCTGTGTAGGCCGCAATAAACTGCAATGGTGCAGGCTCTGATGCAGTAGCAGAAATTACTGTAGTGTATTCCATGGCCCCATGTTTACGTAAGGTATCAACAACCTGGGCGACTGTAGATTTCTTCTGACCGATGGCCACATAAAAACAATGAATATCAGAATTTTTCTGAGCCAGGATTGCATCAATACCAATAGCGGTTTTACCAACCTGACGGTCACCAATGATCAACTCACGTTGTCCCCGGCCAATAGGTGTCATGGCATCGACAGCCTTAAGACCGGTGTACATTGGCTCATGGACTGACTTACGGGCAACAATACCGGGAGCTTTGATTTCAACAAGCCTAAACTCTGAGGCCTGAATTGGACCCTGTCCATCCAGTGGATTACCCAAAGGATCAATAACACGACCCCGAACAGCATCGCCCACTGGCACCTGAACGATTTTACCGGTCCTCTTAACAACATCTCCTTCCTTGATCTCTGTGTCTTCACCAAGCAAGGCTACACCAACACTATCTTCTTCCAGATTGAGAACCATGCCCATAACACCGCCAGGAAATTCCAAGAGTTCCATGGCCATGGCGTTTTCAACACCATAAACACGGGCAATACCGTCACCTACAGACAGAACTACACCGGTTTCACTCATTTCAACCCGCTTTTCGTAGTTCTTAATCTGCTCCTCAATGATCTGGCTGATTTCTTCTGCTTTTATTTGCATAGCCACTACTCACCCCTCTTGATGTTTTCTTTCAAAATTTCGATTTGCGCCCTAATACTGGCATCTAAAACTTTGTCCCCCACCTTCAGCACAAGTCCGCCCAAGATCTCCGGATCTACACTGTAGTCCAAGATAATCTTGCGACCGGACTGCTTTTGCAATTGTTCCACAACTTCTTGCTTTAGATCGTCTGCCAGATCAATGGCTGTGACCATCTCACCCCGGACAACGCCCTGAGCCATATCCAGGAGTTGATTAAAATAAACCTGTATGTCTGGCAGAAAAGCCAGCCTGTCCTTGTCGGCCAGCAAAAAGCAAAAGTTTTTAACCATGGGCACAGGCTTAACCCTGTCCAAAACTTTGTCCAGGACAGCCTTTTTTTCCTCCACACTAAAAACCGGATTGCGGAAAACCTTAAACAGCTCTGGCGCACCTTCCAAGACATCGACAAGCTCAGCAAGGCCTTTCCCGTAAGCTGCAAGCTCTTCTTTACCTTGCGTCTCGCCGATGGCAAAGAGAGCGCGCGCATATCTTCTGGCTACTATGTTACCTGTCAATTTAGCACCACCCTTGTTAAATAATCGTTAATTAATGCCTTATGACCTTCCTCAGTCAACTTTTCGCTAACTATTTTTTCTGCAGCTTCGGCAATTTTGTCAGCCAGCTCAGCTTTAACTGCTTCATAAGCCATTTTGGCCTCCTGTTCAGCTGACAACCTTGCCTGAGCTTTAATCTGTTCAGCTGTTTGCTTGGCCTTTTCAATAATCTGGACCTTAAGTGCCTCGCCCTGCTCCTTGGCTGCTGCTAAAATTTCCTCCCGCTCCTGCTCCAAGTTTGCGATCCGGCGTTCGACTTCTTTCAACTTCTTCTCTGCCTCATCCCGACGGGCATCTAGATCTTTTAACTCGGTCTCGATCTGATAAGTCCGACTGGAGAAAAACTGAGCAATCCTCTTACCCATAAGCTTGTAAATAATCCCGACCACAATGACAAAATTTATTACCCGGTATACGAGATTCATCCACTTTGAAGAATCTCCCCCGCCACCGTGCTCAGAAGCCACCGCTATCCCAGCCATGAGCAAGAGCATAGCCACGGCCATGCTAATTCTGAATATTTTTCTCAAAACACTGCCCTCCTTTTCCAAATTTATTTTAGGCCTGCCCCAAAATCTTTTCAGCGGCCATTTGGGCAAACTTATCGACTTGTTCTTTAAGGGCTGCGATGGCTGATTTCTTTTCAGAAGCAATCTTTTCCTTGGCGGCCTTCAAGATTGAACCAGCCTCTGCTGAAGCAGCCTCAACGAGTTTCTTCTCTTCAGCATACCCTTCTTCCTTCATGCTCATACGTACTTCCTGAGCTTGCCTGCGGGCATTATCCAACTCCTGCTCATATGCAGTCATCTTCTCTGAAGCCTGAGCAGTAAAGCGCTCAATCTCTTCCAACCTTTGAGCCATCACCTCTGCCCGCTTTTGAATGATCCCCCTGATTGGGCGATACAAAATAAGGTTTAACACAAGCAAAACTATCAAAAAATTAACCAATTGAATGAAAAAGGTAATGTTTAGTTCAATCATGATGCCCCCTCAGAGTATGTGAATTTTTGTTCAAAGTCATTGCGCCTTTAGCTAATTTCAAGACTTGTGTCAAAGCATTTTTCATAAATTCTAGGCTCAAAATTGCCTGGAAACCCTTGTCACACAAGGCTTGTTAACCATTTCACAAATTTTTTTTCACAATTAAAAATCTTAACCCTGGACTTCTTCCTTGTCTTCTTTGGCCATATTCACTTGGCCTTGAATAATTGCTCCTTCCTCTACCATCAACGATGGAGTTGTAAGAGTACCGAAAAATTTTGCCTCTTTGTACATAACCATTTTAGATTTGGCCAAAACATCACCGTCAACCCGTCCGCTGACAATTATCTGGCCTACTTTAATATTCCCTTTGACCAGTGCTTCTTTACCCACTACCAAGGTTCCCTCAGATTCAATCTCTCCACGAAATTCACCGTCTACACGCACTGTACCTTCAAACGCCAGCTTGCCTTCATAAAAAGTCCCTGTCCCTAAAAAAGCATTTATCTCATCTTTAGCCATATAGACTCCTTAATGATTAAGTGGTTTTATTAGCAAAGCAAACTAGCCAGTAATTAATATTACTGCATGAACAACTCTACCACTCTTCTACTCATCCTGACTTAAACATAAACTTACGCATGGACACATTCATTACCAAGCCAATCAAACAAAAGTTAACCAAAGATGCGCTACCTCCATAACTTATAAAAGGCAAGGGAATACCAACAACCGGCATAAGCCCAAGGACCATGCCCATATTGATTAAAACCTGCCAGAAAAAGTAAAAAAACACTCCGATTACAAGATAAGTTCCAAACTTATCCTTTGCTTCCTGAGAGACCAAAAAAATCTGATACAAGAAAGAACAAAAAAAGATGAGTAAGATTATAGAACCAACAAACCCCCATTCTTCTCCGAACACTGCAAAGGCAAAATCCGTATGTTTTTCCGGTAAAAAGCGTAGTTGACTCTGGGTACCTTCTAAAAAACCTTTGCCCCAAAATCTACCGGATCCAATGGCAATCTGAGATTGAATAATATGATACCCTGAGCCTAAAGGATCACGCTCGGGGTTTAAAAAAGTCAGGATGCGCTCCTTCTGGTAATCGTGTAAAAAATTCCAGGCTAATGGGAGCAGCAAGGGAAGCATGATCAACAGGGTTTTAAAAACCCTCTTTTTTAACCCCTTGTATAAAATCATTCCCCCTAAAATCAAAATCAGGATCAGCCCTGACCCAAGGTCAGGTTGCTTGATAATTAGTATGGCCGGCAGCAAGGCCACACTCATAACCTTGACCAAATCCCTCCATCCAAGAACATCCTCGGTTTTCGTCAATACCTTGGCCCCTAAGATTAGCACGCACACTTTGGCCATTTCACTGGGTTGAAAATTAAAAAAACCAAGGCCCAGCCATCTTTTAGCTCCATAAATAGTTTTACCCCAGATTGGTACGCAAAGAAGAAAAATAATAGTCAGGAGATAAAGATACCAGGATAATGATTTTAGATGCCTGTAATCAATAATCATTATCAGAAGCATAACAAGAAACCCGGCCCCTCCCCAGACCAGTTGCCTCATGTAAAAAGGTGTAAGGGTTAAGCCTCCTTCTACCCTTAAAGCACTGGCTGAATAAAGGTTGAGCACTCCGGCCCCGAACAATATAAAGGCCAGACCCAATAAACTCCAGTTTATGTGCTGCAGTAAACGGCGATCAAACATCATTGGGTAGATGAGTTTATGTGTGTGTACGGGTTAATGGGCTAATGGGTAAATGAGTGTAAGTGTTCATGAGTTAATGGGTTGATGGGTTTATGAGAGAAGGCAATCTGCCCATTAACCCACCTCGTTTCTATTGTTCAAAAATAAAATCAAAGATAGCGCGAACAATGGGGCCAGCAGCAGAACCACCATGACCACCATGCTCGACCATAGCAACGACCACATAGCTTCTATCTCCTTTTTTGGCAAAGCTGGCCATCCAGGCGTGATCGCGAAAGCGATAGGGAATCTCCTCGATCTCTTTTTCCTCATATTCGCTCAAAAGCTTTACTACCTGAGCTGTGCCGGTCTTGGCTCCTATAATTATACCATCCTTTCTCAACCCCCTGGCAGTACCATGGTCAGCTTCAACTGTTCGAATCATGGCCCGGATAATCTTCTGACGAATATCATCCGCAAATGGTAAGGCTTTTGCTTTGGCCCTTGACTCTTCACTCAGCAAAGAGGGCTTATATAATTTGCCCCCGTTAACTAACGCAGACACAAACCTGGCTACTTGAAGAGGCGTAACTAGAGTATAACCCTGACCTATAGACATATTCAAAGTTTCTCCACCCTGCCAAGGTTCCTTAAATCTTTTCAATTTCCAGTTCCGGTCAGGGATCAATCCTCTCTTCTCATGGGGTAAATCAATACCCGTAAGCTGGCCAAATCCACACTTTTTAGCAAAGGAGGAAATTCTATCCACTCCTAATTCTTCTCCTAATTTGTAATAATAAACATCACATGATTCCACCAGGGAACGCGTAAAATCTACCCGCCCATGGCCATGCTTCTTCCAGCATCGGAAAACCCGCCGGCCTAAACGATATGCACCTGAGCAGTAAATCTTTTCTTCCAGATCAATTT
Organism: Desulfovulcanus ferrireducens; assembly: GCF_018704065.1. NCBI lineage: Bacteria > Pseudomonadati > Thermodesulfobacteriota > Desulfovibrionia > Desulfovibrionales > Desulfonauticaceae > Desulfovulcanus > Desulfovulcanus ferrireducens. The sequence continues at coordinate 42,336 of NZ_JAGUQP010000010.1, forward strand.
TTTTCTCAAACAATCCACAAGCGGCAACGACAAGTTTAAACACTGAGCCCGGAGGATAGACACTTTGAATACATCTGTTCTGCAAAGGATGCAGTGGGTTTTTAATTAGTTTGCGCCAATCTTCTATTGAAACACCTTGCACAAACTTATTGTTGTCGTAGCTGGGGCTACTAACCAAAGAAAGAATCTGACCGGAATCAGGCTCCATGACCACTACTGCCCCGGCTCTGCCCTCCATCAACTCATAGACTTTTTTCTGCAGTTCAAGATCCAAACTCAAATGAATGTCTTCTCCTGGCTGGGGAGGACGGAGCACCTCTTCGTGCAAGCTACGACCAACAGCATCTACTTCCATTCTTTTCAGGCCCTTTTTACCTCTAAGTCTTTTTTCCAAAACGTATTCAAGGCCTTGCTTGCCTATATTATCTCCCAAGGCTAGCTCAGAATCTTTGTTCAGCTCTTCTTCACTTGCTTGAGCCACATAACCTAAAACATGGGCAAATACCGGACCTTGCAAATATTTTCTTCTGGGTCTGACCATGATTTTCAAGCCGGGCCAGCGTGGAGCATAGGCCTCAATTTTGGCTAAGACTTCAAAAGACAAATTGGGGATGATGATTTGGGGTTCAAAAGACTTTACCCGTCTTCGTCCACGTTCAAAATTAGCTTTGAGCTCATCAAAAGGAACACCTGTCCATTTACTCACTTGAAGCAGTGTCTTATCGATCTCAGGGCAATCCTCGCGAACAATGGCCAAACTATATGACGGTTCATTAATGGCAAGAAGCTTCCCCTTGCGGTCCATGATCAGACCGCGTGGAGCATATATAGACTGTTTGCGCAACCGGTTATCTTTTGCCTTCTGGGCAAAAAACTCACCTTTATAAATTTGCAAATACCAAAGCCTTAATCCAAAGACACAAAACAGTCCCCATATGAGGACCAAAATCAAATAGGGACCATAATCCCTTTCCCACTTTTTTTTACTATTGAACAGGCTCATGGCCAAATAGTTTTTTATATGCCGGAAAAATAACCGCCCACATACCCAAATAAACTACGAACTGGGTTACAAACATTTTCATGGAAAAAAACTCAACTACAATTTCCTGTAAGTTACCCAAAATATAGAGAAGAATTGACCGACATATAGTCAGACCCAAAAAATAACCAAAGACAAAAAATAAATTTGTAGGTGTAAGCAGCCAGGTACCTAAAACAAAAAGTAAAAACAGCCCTAATTCCAGAAGAATTATCAGCCCAAAGTTTAGACTTCCTACTCCCTCCTGGACAAACAGGACCACGATACCCAGAAGTATGGCAGACTTCAGACGATTAAATTGGAGCAAAACCAGGAGACCTGGACTGAAAAAATCAGTGCCGGGGACAAGTTCTTGACCCCAGATACACAAAAAAAAATAACCGAGCCAAAAACAAAAAGGATTCATGGATTGGATTTCTGAGCAGATTCTGAACTCTGAACCTGGATATGGGGACATATGAGTAGAACCTCTTCCTGTGAACTTGCCTGAACCATAGGCTCGGCCTCTACAACCTGAAACAGTGAAACATCTGAACGTAAAACTCTGGTTACTCGGCCAACAGGCAAACCTTTGGGAAATATACCGGCTAAACCAGAGGTAACAAAAATGTCCCCTTGCTTTAAAGGAGCATTTTGCGGAACATAGGCTATTGACAGAGGTTTTGTCGGACCCTGGCCAATGGCTATGGCTGGTATCCTGGACTCAGAACTAATAACCGGGATTCTGCTGTTAGGATCGGTAATAAGCAACACAGACGAAAAATTCAGTCCAAGTTTAAAAACCCTCCCCAATACTCCCCTGGGAGTAATCACGGGGCAGTCAAGTTGAACAGAGTCTCGTTTGCCCAAGTCAATTAGAACGGTCTCCAGTATACCGCCAGGACCAAGCTTGTGCCCGATTATCCGGGCCCCCTTCATATCCCATTTGGGAGGTGGATTAAAGCCCAGCAACTTTTCCAGGCGGGCTGCTTCTTTTACCTTTTCCTCGGAAAACGCCAGAAGCAGACGGAGCCTGTCCACCTCCTTGCGCAAAGACTCATTTTCTTCCCTAACTCCAACAAGGTAAAAATAGTGCTCCCAGAAATACCGGGCCCTGGAATGCAGCCACTTACCAGGAGCCAATATCCAACCTGTTACTTCCAGGCCAGTATAGGCAGTTAAGCGATCTAAAAAATGCGTTTTCCAGTTCCAAGTATATAAACTTAAATAGAGGATAAAGGTAAAAAGCAGAGACCAGAATATTTTTTTGGGCCGAAAAGTTAAAGGACTAATCTACCGTTACCTCCTTAAGCACTTCTAAATTATCCAGGACTTTTCCCGACCCGAGAACCACAGTGGACAGGGGGTCATCCACAACAGTAATTGGCAAGGAAGTCTCTTCTCTAAGCAACTGGTCTAACCCTTTAAGCAAAGCTCCGCCACCCGTAAGAACTATTCCCCGGTCAACAATATCCGCCGCCAATTCCGGAGGAGTCTGCTCCAGAGCAATCCGTACTCCCTGAACAATACTATCTACCTGTTCAGCAATAGCCTTGCGGATCTCTTCTGAGGTTATGGTGATATTCTGAGGAATGCCTGAGACTAGATCTCTACCTTTTACCTCCATCTCAAGCTCCTGTTCCAAAGGATATGCGGAGCCAATAGTAGTCTTGATCAATTCTGCAGTACTCTCACCAATTAGCATATTGTACTTTCTTTTGACATGATGGCGGATGGCATCGTCCATTTTATCTCCACCTACCCGAACAGAACGACTATACACTATCCCGGAAAGAGAAATTACAGCGACCTCGGTTGTACCTCCACCAATATCCACGACCATGTTTGAAGTAGGCTCCGTAATAGGTAAATTGGCTCCTATGGCCGCAGCCATGGGCTCCTCAATGAGGTATACTTCTCTTGCCCCAGCGCTCTGGGCTGATTCTTTAACTGCTCTTTTTTCTACCTGGGTTATTCCGGACGGAACACAGATAATAATCCTGGGCCTCACAAGGCGCCTGCTATTATGCACTTTTGAAATAAAGTGCCTGAGCATGGCTTCTGTAACTTCAAAGTCAGCAATCACTCCATCTTTCATGGGCCTGATTGCGGTGATATTTCCGGGTGTGCGGCCCAGCATCCTTTTGGCCTCTTGACCTACGGCCAAAACCTTGTTCACTCCTTTATGATCTTTTTTTACCGCAACTACCGATGGCTCTCTTAATACTATACCTTTGCCTTTAACATACACGCAGGTGTTGGCAGTCCCAAGATCTATGGCCAGATCATTGGAAAAGGCCCCAAAAATTTTATCTAAAATCCTAGGCATATATCTCCTCTTTTTGGGATTTAGATTTTAACGTATTCATAAAAAATAGCCCCTAGACTACGGGTCTTAAATTCACAGATCCCAGTGTCTCTCAAAATTGAAGAACATCAAATCACAGGCTACCAAACTTCAGAAATCTGTTCAACACTCAGCGCCAAAAAACTAAGCATCAAGCCTTTATTCTCATGAAGTAATGAAGTAAATTGCGAAAATCCCTTGTCGTTGCGCTTTAACCTTTTCTGGTCACGCTAGCAAGATAATTTAAAAGCGGCTCCACGGTCGAGTTTGACGAACTTGAGCCTATACCCTAACATCCACTCTGTCTATTACTTATACCTCTTAGCCCTTGCCTGGAGCCATGAACCGATATTACAGCTTATCAACTTACCTGCGCACTCGTTTTGGGGAACGCGTCCAAAAAATACCTTTAGATGCGGGATTTTCCTGTCCCAACCGAGACGGTACAATTTCCAGAAACGGATGTATTTTTTGCAACCCAAACGGGTCTGGTACCGGACTAGGCTCCAAGGGCTTAAGCTTGAAAGAACAATACTTATTTTGGCAAGAAAAATTTTCAAAAAAATATAAGGCCAAACTATTTCTGGCATATCTTCAATCATATACTAACACTTACGGCCCGTTAAAAAAAATTGAAGAGATACTTGAACAGCTAAAAAATCTACCGGGATTAGTCGGTTTATGTCTCGGCACCAGGCCTGATTGCCTGGACAATGATAAGTTAAACCTTTTAGCTTCTTACCCCTTCCAGGAAATCTGGTTAGATCTGGGCCTGCAAAGCTCCAATAATCGCACCTTAGAGCTTATCAACCGGGGACATAAAGCCGAGGACTTTACCAGGGCCGCCACCCTTGCCCATAAAATGGGCATCAAAACTTGCGCCCATATCATTGCTGGCCTACCCCGAGAAACCCTGGAAGATTTTCTGGAAACCATTGATTTTTTAAACAAGCTGCCCATATCAGGCATCAAAATTCATAACCTCTATATTTGTAAGGATACCCCTCTGGCAAAACTCTGGCGCACAGGTGTTTACAAACCGCTAACCATGGACGAGTATATTCTCTGGCTAGAACGAGCTCTTTTTTCGCTCAGACCAGATATAGTCATCCACCGTTTAAACGGCGACCCAGCTCCTAACGAACTCTTAGCTCCGGACTGGGCCAGTCAAAAACATGTTATTTTGAAAAAAATCAAGCAGAGTTTGGTCGATAAAAATCTATGGCAAGGCAAATCCTCGCACCCCGACACCATTCCCCCCTGGTTTGAAGGAAGTCGGGAAGATGGGAAGTTGGGAAGTTAAGAGGTTAAGAAGTTGAAAAGTTGAGTAAGTACATGGAGCATGAAGTTTTTGGCAATTCTTTTTTTATCCTTAAGGTAAGCTGGAAAGAAGGACAGATTTATTCCACCAGCATAACCAGGACTGGAAAAAATATAGCAAACACCCCTTCATGTTCTTATTACCATCCTTATTCTAAAATTATCGCCCAAAACATCGCCAATTATGAAACGCAAAAATCTGTAATATGGCCTGAGGCCCCTCTTTTTTGGGAGAGAGTTTCGCCATTTTCCAAAGTAGTTCTATCGACCCTGCTGACACGGGTAGGTTTTGGTCAAGTAGTTACTTATAGTCAACTGGCCCAAATGTGCGGTAAGCCCAAGGCCATCAGAGCGGTTGGGCAAGTTATGGCGCATAACCCCTGGCCTCTACTTGTCCCCTGCCATAGAGTCATTGCCCAAAAAAGCTTGGGAGGCTTTGGGCCGGGTCTTGAACTAAAAAAAACGATCTTGCACCTGGAAGGCGTAATCTAAAATTCACCCATCCAACTACGCTTTCTCCCAACATAACCGCTTGACTAAGTCCTTTTTTGAGTTTAATTTGTGAATTTACTTTTTTGGAAGGAGCGAAAAAAATGAAGAGAACTTATCAACCAAGCAAGACTAGAAGAAAAAGAACTCACGGATTTTTGGTCCGCATGAGGACAAAAAACGGACGCAAAGTGATTAACAGAAGAAGGGCAAAGGGTAGGAAAAGATTAGCCGTCTAACTTTTCCCAAAAAATTCAGGATCACTAAACGGCCCCTGTATCTTGCATGCTATTCCAGGGGCCGTCGTTATTTTACACCACATTTTATTCTCTTTGTTCTTCCCCAGGATTTGGGGCATTGGCGGCTCGGTATTGCGGTCAGCAAAAAAATTGGCTCCGCAGTGAAAAGAAATCGCCTTAAAAGACTGATTAAAGAATTCTTTCGCCTACATCAAAATGAAATAAACTTGAGTGCTGATATTGTTGTTGTGCCAAAAAAAACAAAAGATTTGGACAAGTTGGATCTACACAAAGTCGAACACGAACTCGCTGCAGTAATTAATATCATAGAAAAAAAACATAATCCGTGATTCGAAATTCGTGGCTTCTTTTATTCGAGTCCAAATTTGTTTGCCTTTTTTATAAATCACGAATTAGGATCACGAGTCATAAAAATATGCGTACATTCCTTGTTTCTTGCATCTCGCTTTATCAAAAGTTTATTTCTCCCCTCTATCATCCATGTTGCCGTTACTATCCTACTTGTTCAAATTATGCCCGGGAAGCAATAACGCGTCACGGGATTTGTAAAGGTTTGATCCTCTCCCTTTTGCGTATTTTAAAATGTAACCCTTTATTCTCAGGGGGCATTGACCCTGTCCCTGATAAACTGACAATTTTTAGGAGCAATAAAGCCGATGGATAATAAAAGAGTACTCGCTGCTGTTATCTTGTCACTAGCTGTTTTGGTTCTCTGGAACTGGCTTTTCCCACCTGTTCCCCCAAAGCAGAACTCAGTCAACCAGACTCAGATCCAGAATGCAACGCCCCAAGAGACTAAAAAAACCGAACCAAGCAGTTCATCCGCTGTCGTGTCTGATTCTCCCCTCGTATTTAATCCGGCCAGGGGGCAAAAAATAACCGTTGAGACCCCCTTGTACAAAGCAGTGTTCAATTCACAAGGTGGAATTTTAGAACATTTTATCCTCAAGAAATATAAACAGAGCATAAAGCCAGATGCCCCGAATATCGACTTGATCACACCGGAAGCCTTACCCAAAGGCCCACTGGGTATTGTGTGGGACAAAATACCAACTTGGATTAAAGCTGAGTGGTCAACTAGTGGTAATGATGTGATCCTTAGCTCCGGGCAAACCCATACACTGACCTTTGTGGGCAGGCTGGGAAATCTTGAATTCCACCGACAGTTAAATTTTTATGCAGACTCTTATCAGATAAAAGAAACCTTGCAGGTACTAAACCTGGCGTCTAGTCTTGTCCCGGGAGAACTCTCTTTTATCATATCCAGCCCAAGCCTTAGTAAAGAAGGGGATCGTTACAACCCAACCCGCATAGCCTATTTTAATGAAGATGGCTTATATGAAGAAAGCGATAAAGATGACTTGAAACTTGGTCTTAAAGTCGATCCACCTGTCAAGTGGGGGGCTATTACCAGCAACTATTTTCTCCTGAGTCTAATTCCTGGCGATACAGACATGACCTTCAAGACCAAACTGGAAAAAAACATCTATCGTCTGGCCTTAAGCCAGAAGATCCAGGTTGCGGGTAATATGCAGTCGCAAATTTCTTGTACCTATTACCTTGGTCCCAAAGATGATAAATATTTAAGTAAGGCCCCGGCTGACCTTCAAGCAGCCGTTCATTACGGCTGGTTTGACATTATTGCAAAACCTTTAATCAAGGTTCTAAATTTCTTTTATAACTATACGGGCAACTACGGTTTGGCCATCATTATTCTGACCATCATCATCAAAATCCTATTCTGGCCCCTATCGCAAAAAAGTTATCAATCAATGAACCAGATGAAAAAGCTGCAACCCATGATGGCCAAAATCCGGGAGAAATATAAAGATGATCGACAAAAAATGAATGAAGAGTTAATGCGGTTGTATAAAACTTATAAAGTCAATCCCGCAGGCGGCTGCTTGCCCATGGTCATTCAAATTCCTGTATTTTTTGCTCTGTATCAAGCTCTGCTTGGGGCAATTGAACTTCGCCACGCGCCGTTTATCTATCATCTGCCTTTTACAGACATAGTCTGGCTGGCAGACCTGTCAGCGAAAGATCCTTTTTACATTACCCCCTTGATTATGGGCGCAACTATGTTTATCCAACAAAAAATGACGCCTGCTCCAGGGGATCCAACCCAGGCCAAAATCATGCTCTTTATGCCAATAATATTTACTTTCTTGTTCATGAATTTTCCATCTGGGCTGGTGATCTACTGGCTGGTAAATAACATTCTCTCCATCGCCCAACAATGGTGGATGCTCAAAAAATCTTAATTCAAGAAAGATTAACAACGCCCGGTTCATTTAATTTAACCTTGGCTCAAACTAAAGAGAGTGTGGAGTTTAAAGTCAAAAATCTAGAGTTTAGGGTAACGAGTGTCGAGTATAAAAACAAAAAATAACAGCATAGCCAGGCACGCTCTAAAAAGAAGTCAATGCCACACAACCCAAAACTCGTAACTCGTAACTCTTTTTAACAAAAAATTAAGATAAACAATAGCTACCAGGAAAAGCTCTTAATCCAAAAAAAACTTAAATTAACTCTACACTCTAAACAGCAAACTAAATAAAGTTTGAGCACAATTCCCAACCTTGACTTGTGGGCAATGGAGAGAAAAGCATGGAAACTTAGGTTGGGAGACCACCTCGATAATTAAACCTGCTCTTTGAAAATATGTATAACCGGGCCAATACACTTGACTGAAGGAGTTAGCATGGACGAATTCGTGGAATTCTCAGGTAAGAATGTGGACGAGGCCATAGCTAAGGCTTGTGAACACTTTCAAACTGATCGCGACCAACTGGAAATCGAAATTATTACTGGTGGCTCATCCGGGATATTTGGATTGGTGGGGGTAAAAAAAGCCAAGATAAAAGCAAAAAAAAGAAACAACTTGCGTGAACTTGAACAGTTAATTGAAGACATCATAACAAACCTGACCAGGCCTCTGACCCCCAATCCGGAAATATCTGTTGATATGCAATCTGAACCTATCACGGTCACTATTAAAGATAAGGAAAACTCCGGGTTAATCATTGGTCGCGACGGACAGACAATTACCGCCCTGCAGTACATTGCCAACAGAATCATTGCCAAAAAATGGCCAGGAGCTTCACGTATCCAATTGGACACCGGAGATTACCGGCAAAAACAAAATGAAAAATTGAAAAAAACGGCTATCTATCTGGCCCAACGGGCCAAAAGGGCGGGCAAGACCATGAGCACACAGCCTTTGAGTTCTTACCATCGCAGATTGATTCACTTGGCATTACAGGATGACCATAGTGTTCAGACCAAGAGTAAAGGTGAAGGGCCGATGAAAAGGGTCCTTATTATGCCCAGGAAGAGACGAAAAAGAACCTTTAAATCCAAAGAATCACGCTACTAAACGCGTTTACAAAAGGCGGAGAATTTTTCTCCGCCTTTTGTTTGTGGTTTATTGGTTTACCGATTAAAAGACCAACCACACAACCAATAAACTACTCAACAACTCAACCAAGATATGTATCAACCAGATAAAAATGACACTATTGTAGCTATTGCTACTCCCCTGGGGCCTGGCGGAGTAGGCATTGTACGTTTAAGCGGAAAAGAAAGTTTAAAGCTGGCGTTACAGCTTTTTACTTCCGCTAAAAGTGATTTCCAGGGGGTTAAACCTTATCGCCTGCATCATGGCTGGATCAAGGACTACAAAGGCAGAACTTTGGACGAGGTGCTTTTAACTTACATGCCCGGACCAGGTTCCTATACCGGCGAAGATGTAGTGGAGTTCAACTGTCATGGTGGGCCGGCTATTTTACAGTCCTTAGTGGAAACCCTGGTCAGCCTGGGGGCTAGACCTGCTGAGCCAGGAGAATTTACTTATCGAGCCTTTTTAAACGGCCGTTTGGATTTAACCCAGGCTGAAGCTGTAGCCGAAATGATTACAGCACCCACCAGGGCCTCAATTTCCATGGCCCAGGCCAAGTTAAAGGGGCTGCTCAAACAAAAAATAACAGAGCTACGATTAAAACTGGAAAATTTACGTCAGGACCTGTGCGTGGCCGTTGATTTTCCGGAAGAAGACCTGGAATGTCTGCCAAGAGAGCAACTGGTACAAAAAGTAAAAGATTGTATTCAGGAAATTAACGAATTAATCGACAACTATAAACAAGAACACATCTGGCAGGACGGCGCACTAGTTGTTCTGGCCGGTCGCGTCAACGCCGGCAAATCCAGCCTGCTCAATGCCCTGTTGGGGCGAGAACGTGCTATTGTCACAGATATACCCGGAACAACAAGAGATTATCTCGAAGAAACCATAAATTTGCAGGGCTTGCCTGTACGTCTGGTGGACACGGCAGGACTACGCAGGACAAACAATATTGTTGAAAAAGAGGGTTTTTTACGGGGCCAGGAATTAATCAGTAAGGCTGACCTGTGCCTGGTGGTTATTGACTCTCAACTTGGTATAAGCCACGAAGACAGAAATATTCTAAGAAATCTAGCAGCTGACAAAGTGATCCTAGTGGCTAACAAAATGGACTTAATTGAAACTGAGCCTGACTGGACCAATGAGTTTAAAGAAAAAAATCTTGACCTACTTTTTATTTCTGCCAAGTACGGCCAAGGCCTTAAAGAGCTAACAACACTTATCCGAAAAAAAATCATCGGCCATAAAAAAGAACCGGAACCAGGCAGACTTGTTCCTAATTTGCGTCAAAAAAACAGCCTGGAAAAAGCGAGAGACGAGTTGAGTGTCCTGGCAGAGGAAGCGAAAAAAGAAATACCCTATGACCTGCTCGGCACTCGTCTTGATTATGCATGTACACTCCTGGCCGAAATTACAGGAGAGATTACCCCTGATGACGTCCTGAACAGAATTTTTGAAAACTTCTGTATAGGAAAATAACGTAATTTAATTTAGATTGATGCTTGTGCACGCGTTATCTTATTTTTGATGTATCTGTAAAATTCCAATTATACCTTTTTAACTTTAATAATGAACACTATCTGGCTTAATGTTGGTGAAGCATCGGCTGATATTTATGGGTCTTTACTGATTCGGGAGTTACTCTCCAAAGACCCTCGGTTAAATATAATCGGCATGGGCGGGCCATCAATGCGCGAAGCTGGCCTAAAGGCAATAATTAAGGCCGAAGACCTGTCAGTCATGGGTCTAACCGAGGTGGTGGGAGCCCTGCCTAAAATTTTGGGATTTTTAAAAAAAATAAAAAGAGAACTGGAGAGACAACGGCCAAAGGTCCTGGTTCTTTTTGATGCCCCTGACTTCAATTTTCGCCTGGCCAAAATGGCTAAAAAATTGGGGATTCCTGTCATCTATTATATTGCCCCCCAGGTCTGGGCCTGGCGTAAAAACCGAATCAAATTCCTTAAACGCTTTGTGGATCGCATTCTTTGTATTTTCCCCTTTGAACAGAGTTTTTTTGCCCAGCACGGCATAAAAACTGTTTATATCGGTCACCCCCTTCTTCAGGTAATGGACCTGAAAAAACTAAATCAAATTACACCTGACCCCAATAAAATAGTCATCCTGCCCGGAAGCAGAGTTAAGGAAATAAAAGCTCTCTTGCCTGTATTTGCTGACAGTTGCCAGATTTTAAAACAAAAAAAACCAGAGCTTACATTTTCCATTGTAAAGGCCCCGCACATCAACATGGACTTGCTCCGGACCTATTGGCCCAAATCTCTTCCTGTGACCATCCACCCGCCTAAAGAACGCCACCGGGTCATTGCACAGTCTTGTCTTGCCCTGGCAGCTTCTGGCACTGTTACCCTGGAATGCGCCCTGTTAAAAGTACCCACCATTGCGGCCTACAAACTGTCCTGGTTAAGTTATCTCGTGGGTCGACTATTGGTTGATGTCCCTTTTATCAGTATGCCCAATCTCATTTTAAACCAGAAAATTTTTCCTGAATATATTCAGGACCAGGCCAATCCGGATAAAATAGCAGCTAAGGCACTCTCCTGGCAGGAAGATGACACCCAAAGACAAAAGATCAGATCCGGGTTAACCAAGATACAACAGATTCTTGGCCAAAACCAAGCTACCCAGGTGGCAGCCAGAGCCGTGATGGAGTATGTATAATTGGGGGATAAGGATTAAGAGGTAAGGGGTAAAAAGGAGTTAGGAAGGAAAGATTATGAGAAAAATCAATTATGGCATCATTGGTGTCGGGCATCTTGGTAATTTCCACGCCCAACTTGCCAAAAAAATAGACCAAATCAACCTGGTCGGCGTTTATGATATCGATTTAAAAAAAGCTCAGGAAGTTGCTGACACTTGCCAGACAAAAGTCTTTTCTTCCTTAGAAGAATTATTGACCCAGGTCGAGGCTGTGAGCATTGTCGTTCCGACAATTCATCACTACCAGACAGCACTAAAGGCCTTGGAATACAATTGTCACCTCTTTATTGAAAAGCCCATAACTTCAACAATAGACCAGGCCCGGGAGCTTATATCCCTTTCCCAAAAAAAGAAACGCAAACTTCAGGTGGGTCATATCGAACGATTTAATCCAGCCATCCTGGCCATCAAAGACTACCCTTTACAACCTATGTTTATTGAATCCCATCGCCTTAGCCAATTTAACCCCAGGGGGACAGATGTAAGTGTTATCCTGGACCTGATGATTCACGACATCGACATTATTTTGCATATTGTCAAAAGCCCTTTGACCTCCATCGACGCCTGTGGTGTTGCTGTGGTCTCCGACTCAGAAGACATAGCCAATGTCCGCTTGAAATTTGCCAATGGGTGCGTGGCCAACCTCACCAGCAGTCGCATCTCAGTCAAGGCCATGCGCAAAATGCGTATCTTTCAAAAAAATCACTACATCTCCATTGATTTTTTAAAGAAAAAATCGGAAATTTTTAAGCTGGAAGACTGCGACTTAAAACCTGGTGAAGCAGGTTTTTCCATGCTCGTAGACACCATTGGAGTTGGTGAAAAGAAAAAAAATATTATCTATCAACAACCGAAAGTTCCAGAGGTAAATTCACTCCAGGCCGAGCTTGAAGAGTTTGCCCGGACAATCTTGCTGGACAAAGAACCTCCAGTCACTGGCGAACAGGGACTTCAAGCCCTGGAAGTAGCCACAACTATTTTACACCAAATCCAGCACCCCAAGAAATTTAATGCCTTTAATTGAAAACAATATTGTCCGAAAAATACTCTTGACAAAACTCTAAAACCATGACAAATATTTTCTTCTGTTGATGCGGGGTGGAGCAGCATGGTAGCTCGTCGGGCTCATAACCCGAAGGTCGTAGGTTCAAATCCTGCCCCCGCTACCAAAAAAAAATACAAAAAGGGCTTAGCCAACCTCGGCTAAGCCCTTTTTTATTTTCTCAACCTTACATAATGGCACTTGCTGGAGAGAGATAAACTCGGATAATTTTTCCAAAAAAAAGCCCCCAAGGAGTAGTCTCCTCGAGGGCAGAATTATACTCAAAAGTGGTGGGCCACCAAGGAATCGAACCTTGAACCTCCGGATTAAGAGTCCGCTGCTCTGCCAATTGAGCTAGTGGCCCATTTGTCAAGCACTTGACTTGCTCAACGGTTGGCATAGATAGACCTCTCCTTTTTTTTTGTCAAGAAAAATTATATGTAAAAACGGATACATCAAACTCGACCGTAAAATATCAACATTCCGGTAAGTTTTAATTTATGAAAACAATAGTCAAACTTTTTATTTTTTTTATCATCATCCCTTTCTTTTCTGTCCCTTCTGCCTATGGACAGAGTTATCCCCTGGATACCAAGTGGGAAGTGTATACCCTCGATGATACCGGGACTGATTTTCAAGCTCTGGCCATTTTATGGCTTATCCCCAAAGAAGGATGGCACACTTACGCCCACACTCCAACTTCTCTTGGCCAACCCACAACTGTTACGGCAACACTTTCTCCCGCTGCTGCCGCTAACGACCGACTCCAGCTTCCGGTCTTTTACCCTCCTGGTCAAAAACAGAAAGATATTTTTGACCCCGAAATAGAAGTCCGGGTCTATGAGGGGCCAACGCCTATTTTTATACCTTTGCCGGCCATTCCAGGACAAGACCAGACCATTTCTGCTCACATTCGTCTTCTTTTGTGTTCCGCTAAGAGCTGCTATCCTGTTGATACGAATCTTGAACTAAAGTTCACTGCGCAAATTCTAAACAAACTTAAACCAGCCCAAAATCAACCCTGGTGGGTTCAATGGCTAAAATCCATCTCACAATCTTCCAACATCCAACATTCAACATTCAACATTCAACATTATAATTTCTCACCACTCTCATTTACCCCGGGGCTGGAAGTAACCAATTTGAGCAGGGCCGCTTTACTGGCCATGTTAGCCGGGCTAATTTTAAATTTCATGCCCTGTGTCCTGCCCGTTATCAGTCTAAAACTTCGGGGGATGTTGCCCAGGGAAACGGAAGGCAAAAGCTTAAGGCAAAAAAAAAGAGCTTTTAGAATCCACAATTTCTTCTTTGCCCTTGGTATGCTCCTTTATTTCTCAGCTCTGGCCCTGATTATCTCTTTAACGGGCATGGCCTGGGGACAAATTTTTCAAGATAGCAAGGTCGTCTTGGTCTTGAGCCTGCTTGTTTTCGCGTTATCCTTAAGTCTATTTGAAGTTTATGATCTGCCAATTATAGACCTCAAACACAAGAGTACCGCAATCAAACACCCGCATACGGAGGCCTTATTTACAGGCATACTGGCTACACTCCTGGCCACTCCGTGCAGCGGACCGTTTCTAGGCGGAGTACTGGCCTGGACCCTAACCCAGCCTCAGGATATCATCGCGCTGGTCCTCTTTTGTATCGGCCTGGGAATGGCCAGTCCGTACCTGATTATGGCCCTTTTTCCGGGACTGATTCGCATCTTTCCGAAGCCCGGACCCTGGACCCTTTACCTGGAAAAAATCCTGGGCTTTTTGCTTTTGGCGACCTGCATTTACCTAATCAGTCTTTTGCCTGACAGCCTTGTACTTCGCGCCTTGGTCATGTTTTGGGTAATCGGCTTCGGGGCCTGGATGTGGGGAAAATGGACAAACTTAAACCAGAGCAGGCTGAAGAGATGGTCCATTCGCCTCCTGGCCATTGGACTGATCTTTTCCGCTGGTTTCTTTTTATTTATAGAGCCCAAAAGCCCAGAACCATGGGAAAATTTTGAGAGTCAAAAATTTACTCGCCTTCTTGGACAGGAAAATTTTATTTTAGACTTTACTGCTGATTGGTGCTCAAATTGTAAATTTCTGGAAAAGACAGTACTTACGCCCGGTTTTTTAAATGACCTCAAAGTAAAGCATGGTCTGCGATTGATACGCGTTGACTTAACCCGTGCCAATCCGTCCGGCCAAAATCTGCTTAAAGCCCTGGGTAGTCATAGCATCCCTACTCTGGCCATTTTTTCTAAGGAAAACCCTCAAAGCCCGCTAATCATCCGTGATCTTTTTACTAGAAGCCAACTGGAAAAGGCCATTAAGCAGGCGCTAGCAAATGCAGCCTCAAAGCCATAAAAGCTGATGGGTCTCTGGCAAAACCCATTTTGACCACCAGATTGAAAATCCTGGTTTCTGAAATACATTACAAACGGCTTGGGCAACCCATCTCAGGGAAGCTTGCGAAAAAACAGAGCATCGGGTGACAAAGATAGATGCCTGGTGCTACTTGCCATAACTATCTATAATTTAAATTGAACGTTTTTTTTGCACTTCAAACTTTGAGATTGCTTCGCTACACTTTGTTCCACTCGCAATGACAGGAGCGAGATTGTCATTGCGAGGGCAGCGAAGCTGTCCGTGGCAATCTCACCCATTGAGCGAAAATCGCTCAACTAAGGTATAATTAAAAGAATATTCATTTATCCTAAATGCCCCATTATGCTCTGCCCGCAAGCAAACTATAGATGGATCCAGGCATTTGCACCAGCTTGAAAGAAATCAGGATTAAAAAAACTATGAAGAATTGTCCTCTGAGTAAGGTTCACAGACTCTGATATCTGGGAATTTAATTCCCAGATATCATGTGATAACATTAAAATATAATTAAACGAGACATTTATTATGAACTAATCTTCACCAGCACATATTACGCATATACGTTTCCACGCATACACGCATTCAAACCAGCACCGGATTATATTCCTGGCCCGTTAAACACCTGCCTCCATTTGCGGTAACTAAAAAGGTATTTTCCACGCCTACCATTCCTATGCCAGGCAAACCGATTTTAGGCTCCAGGGCCAGGACCATATTTTCTTCCAGAGGCTCATCAAATCCTTTGGCAATAACCGGATATTCATCAATGGCCAGGCCAATTCCATGCCCGACAAACTTAACTTTATTTTCTCCCAGGGCCATAAAACCATCGCCAAACCTGCTCTTTTCAGCCATGGCAAAAACCTGTTCGTACAATTCAGACGGCACTGCCCCCGGCTTTAAATTCTCCGCCAAAAATGCCTGCACCTCTACACAAAACTTATGAGCGTCCACCACTTTTGAGGCTGGCTTCCAATTTTCAGAGAAATACACTTGCGTCTTATCTGTTTGATACCCTTCCAGACAAAAACCCACATCTACCACTAAGGGCTCGTTTTCCTGCCAGGTTTTACCGGCATAACCCATGTGGGAAATAGCAGGATGCTGACCCCTTAAGCCAACGGGGCCATTAAACACGCTTGGATAATTGGCACTATCACCAGCAGCAACGTGACCCAAAAATATCTCTTCCCCGAAGTTCTGCATGCGCATCATGCCATGATGGCCGAGGCCAAAAAAGATTTCCCAAACTTTTATGGCTATTTCCCTTTCATTCATTCCCGGCCTTATTTTCTGAGGCAAAAGCTGGTAAAGGGCCTGGTTGTGTCTTTGCCCTGCCAGGTCCATCTTTCTTATTTCCCATTCTGTTTTCAGAGCCCTGGTCCTGGCAATAAGCTGATCAATAGCCACAAAATCGCGCTGAACAACTCTTTTTTGCAAACTATCTGCCAGTGCCCAGGAAATACCCGTCTTTTCTACACCTATAACCTTCGGTAAAGACTGGCCAAAATCACGCAGAATACCCTCTACCTGGCCATAAGACTTAAACGGAACAATATTTTTGAGAGGAGACTCAAGTTTGGCCCGCTGTAGTCCCCGCCGGCACATAAGTATGGGCTCGCCCTCAAAAGGAATGAAGAGCAGGCCATTTCCCCAGGTACCGGTAAAATAATAGATGTTTATGCGGGAAAAAATAAATACGCCCTGACATTCAGGGCACTCCTCTTTCCACAGCCCGCGCAACCTCTTTAAGCGGCGGGCAATTTCCTTTTCTTCCATTTTCTCAAGTGGGTCAAACAACCTTATCCTCCTTATTTACAATAAAGTATAATCCATCTTCCGCCTTCTCGGCTCAAAACCGGCACTTGAAATAAGCTTACGCAAATCTTCTTCAGGCAATCTGAAATGTACCCCTGTAGCAGCCACGACATTTTCTTCGATCATCGTTGAACCAAAATCATTAGCTCCCCAAAAAAGAGCAAGCTGCCCCACTTTTGGGCCCTGGGTGACCCAGGAAGCCTGAATATTGGGGATATTATCCAAAAAAATTCGGCTAAGAGCCAAAAATTTTAAATATTCAACCGATGAAACTTCAAATGTGGAAATTTTTGTATTTCTCGGTTGAAAGGTCCAGGGAATAAATGCGGTAAATCCTCCGGTCCTGTCCTGCAACTCTCGAATCTTTTCCAGGTGCTCAAGGCGCTCATCCAGTGTCTCGATATGGCCGAACATCATGGTAGCCGTTGTTTTTAAACCAAGTTTATGCGCTTCTTCCATAACTTTAAGCCACTGGCTGGCAGAGTATTTATTGGGTGAAACCTCTTTTCTCACTCTATCCACAAGAATTTCTGCCCCGCCTCCGGGAATAGAATCTAGTCCTGCCTCCTTGAGTTCGGCTATAATTCCGGCTATGGGCACCCCTTCTTTCTCGGCCAGAAAAATAATCTCCGGCGGAGAAAACCCATGCACAGCTACCTGAGGAAAGTTGGTCTTTAAAAAGGCGAGCAAAGATTTATAGTAATCAAGGCCCAGATCAGGATTCATTCCGCCTTGCAGGAGGATCTGATAACCTCCTAAGTTTACAGTTTCCCGTACCTTTTGAGCCAATTGTTCAAAGCTTAGTACATACCCGTCCCTATGCCCGGGTGGACGATAAAAGGCGCAAAATTTACACTCGGAAACGCAGATATTGGTATAATTTATATTGCGGTCTACAATATATGTGACTATCATCTCTGGATGAAGTTTTAGACGAACGGAATGAGCCATTTGGCCCAAATGAAAAAAATCCATTTCTTGCCAGAGCGTTCTGGCTTCTGACACACTTATTCTTTGCATTTGACACTCCGTACTTCTCGCTTTTTGCGAGGATTAAATCCATTTTTTATATATTACGGCTCAATATTTTTCACTGGCTATCAATACAAAAGAGGTTCGACTAAATGTTAACTATCGTAGATCACCAAGAAGTGAAAAAAACTTTAAGCCAGGTCAAGACAATAGCCATAATCGGGGCTAAAGACAAATCTGGCCAACCGGTAAACGATGTAGGACGCTATTTAATTCAAGCTGGTTTTACTGTCTATCCGGTACACCCAAAAAGGCAAAATGTATGGGGGCTCCCTACCTATACCAGTATCCTGGACATCCCTGACCAAATTGATTTGGTCAACGTTTTTCGCGCCCCGAAATTTTGCCCTGACCATGCACGGGAGGTTTTACAACTCAAAAAACTTCCATTAATCTTCTGGCTACAACTGGGCATCCTCTCTGAAGAAAGCCGAAAGATTCTACAAGATAAACCCGTCTTGTTTATCCAGGACAAATGCCTGATGGTCGAGCATAAGCGACTCTTTGGCGACAGGTAAAGTGAGGCCAATTGGTGAATTTGGTATGATTGCTTAAACTCGAAAATCAAAAAAATTAAACTTACAACAAGGTCAACAACATGTCAGAAAAACTCGCCTTTACCTGCCAAATGTGCGGGCAATGTTGTCAGGGCCAAGGTGGCATTGTGGTAACGAACGAAGAACAGCAAGTCATTGCCAGTTTTTTAAACCAGACTTTGGCAGACTTTAGAGAGATATATATTTACACCAAAGCAGGCAAAGACTTTATTCGCACCAATGATCAACAATTTTGCATCTTTTTTAAAAAGAGTTCCGGATGTTTGATTCATCCGGTCAAACCCAAAGTATGTCAGGCATGGCCTTTTTTCAGAGGCAATTTGGTTGACAAGACTAGCTGGGAAATGGCTAAAGAGTATTGTCCAGGGTTATGCCGTGATGTCAGTTTTGAAGAATTCGTCCATCAAGGCCTTGCTTATCTACAAAAAAACGGCCTCATATCTAAAAAAGACCACCGGGAGGCCAATGCCCTGAAGGTCCAGGATGTTCAACAAAAACTATAAACTCATAGAGGTTTAATCCTTCTATTAACACCGCCTTTGCGGGACTAGCCTTGAGAGCCTAATTCCAAATTTTAAACATGAATACGAGTAAGTACTATGAAATTCTTGGCCTGAGACCAGGAGCAAGCCTAGCGGAGCTCAAAAAAGCTTACCGCGCCCTGGCCTTTAAGTATCACCCTGACCTCAATAAAAATGACCCCAGGGCTGGACAAAAATTTCAGCAGATAAATACTGCTTACGTCATTTTAAGGCAAAGTCTTGAATCTTCAGCAGGCAGGAGCCAGGATTTTACTAATCCTAAACCTGAAAAAAATACACAAAAAACATCCTCAACAAAAAAAAATCAATCCCAGGCAAAACATACGCGCGATAAATCCCACCGCCAAAAATTTTACGCCCGCCAGGAGGAGATTTTAAAAGAGATCTTAAATGATCCTTTTGCCAGACAGGTTTTTGAAGATATTTTTCAAAAAATAAAAAAGCGAGCTTCTGATGCCCCGGTACTCAAACAAAGAAGATTTAAAATTGAGTGGGGAAAATTTAACTTGGACCTGGATCTATCCCAGGGGCCAATCAAAGCAATTAAACAATGGCTGCGCAGGCAATTGGATGACGAACAAATCGTTTACCTACCGGCCCGCAAAATGCTCCCGGGCTCCAATTTACGCATTCAGGTTCAACATAAATGGTCTGGCCCGGCCAAAACCGTGAAGGTAACCTTGCCCCTGGATTTTACAGTTGGCCGACCTATCCGTCTTAAAGGACTCGGCCGGAAAATCGGCCCATGGAAAGGAGACCTCTATCTGCGCTTTTTGGTCAAATAACGTGTAGATGTGAGGATGAGTGAAACGGAATTTTTAGATGAGTTCCCTTATACGTCTTAATAAATTTCTGGCTCGGGCAGGAGTTTGCTCTCGAAGAAAAGCTGACGAACTCATTGCCCGGGGCCAAGTGCAGATCAACGGTCAGGTTACTACGGAGCTGGGGCAAAAAATTGATCCGGCGAGGGATAAAGTGATAGTTGCGGGCAAAATCATCTCACCTGACCAAGTACTAAATAAAAAATTTACCTATGTCCTGATGAACAAACCTATTCAGGTGGTCACAACTTTAAAAGATCCCCAAGGCCGAAAAACTATCGTTTCTCTTCTGCCTCGTAGCCTGCAAAAGCAAAGGCTCTTCCCCGTTGGCCGTCTGGACTATTATTCCCAGGGACTCATTATTTTAACTGACGATGGCGAACTGACTTTACGCATGACTCATCCCAGATGGGAACATCCCAAAACTTATGAGGTCCTGGTCCGGGGCAAAATCACAGCGCATAAACTGGATACTATGTCCAAGGGTATGGTTTTAAGGGAAGGAGAAAAATTGGCCCCGGTTAAAGTAAAAATCATCTGGCAAAAACCTGAGCTTGCTCTTCTGCGAATGACCCTTATCCAGGGCGTAAACAGACAGATCAGACGCATGTGCCGGGACCTTGACCTGACCGTATTAAAACTTGAACGCACCCACCAAGGCCCTGTTAGCCTGGGTTCATTAAAACCAGGCCAGTGGCGATACTTACACCCCAAAGAAATCAAGGCCTTGCGTAAAAGTGTGGGGCTTCTTTCTTGAGACGCACAACCATGCGTCTTTGCTAATCAAAATTACGAACAATAACCTGTTCCCTGCGCAAGGGACACCAGCCAGGTGCATCCCCGGTTTCAATAACCCTGTATTTTGGGGTGGCGACACTGCACTTAGGTTTTTCCCCTGGGATAATTGTGCAAAACGGACATTCACTGCATTTTTTGACCACAATAATCATCGCTGACCTCTTTTATTAGTTAAGCAGTTTTTGGTTAAATGATTTACCATGCATACGCAGCCATTCAACCTTTCAACCACTTAACAGAAATAACCACGTCTAACCCAAATCATTCCTGAGTATTATCCTGTATTTGCACTCCCTTGGGAGGATTAAACTTAAACAAGCTATCCTCTAACAAAGGATTTGGCTCAAGGTTTTTAAGTCTTACTTCATTGCCATTGCCAAAAAAATCCACCAGCAAGACTTTTTTTAAAAGAAAACTCTCCTGGTCCACCCAGATATAGGCTAAGACCAGATTTGGTTCCGGATTTTTAGGTATGAGCTTGAGCTTGAACAACTCCTGGTCCAGTCCCTGGTTTTCTACTATAAAATCCTCTTTGAGATTTGCCTGCCCGGAAATAAACCGGATCATGGTTTTAGAAGATAAAACTGTTTGCACAGGGTATTTATAAGCAATCTCTTCTTCGACAAAATAGTTCCAAACTATGTCCTGCCCTACAATCAACAGCTCTGCTTCTGGCCTGCTCGTTTCCCAACGAATTAACCTGGGTTTTTTAAAATAAATTTTCCCGTAACGCTGCTCCTGTTCTTTAGTGGCGGCATTGGTCAAAATTTGCTCGAATTCAGCTTGAAATGCTTTCAGACTTTCGTACTGCTCCTGTACCTTACCGACAATATCCTGGGCCCAGACAGCGGAAGAAAAAAAAACAAAAAAAATAACCGCCACTCGTAAAAACATATCTACTCCTTTACCTGTGAAACATGAAGGTCAAAACGTGAAGAAAGGACTCGGGGCTTTACACTCACACAAACTTCTATTTACCGAACAAACAGACTTTCTTCAATACCCATTAAATCAGCGAGCAGACCTTAAAAAGATAGCCATAAATAACGGAAATCAACTTTCGAAGTTGGCTAACTCACTACAATTTCAACACTTTTGGAGAGCGCATTTTTGGAAATGCATTACAAACAGCTTGGAAAACACATCCTGGCGAAGCTTACGGAAAAACAGAGCATCAGGGTGACAAAGATAGATACCTGGTGCTACTTGCCATAACTATTTATAATTTAAATTGAGCGATTTTTTTGCAGTTCAAACTTTGAGATTGCTTCGCTACACTTTGTTCCACTCGCAATGACAAGAGCGAGTTCGTCATTGCGAGGGCAGCGAAGCTGTCCGTGGCAATCTCACCCATTGACTGGAAATCGCTCAACTAAGGTATAATTATAAGAATACTCATTTACCCAAAATATCCCATTATGCTCTCTCCGCAAGCAAGCCTTTTACCCCGTTAAATCCAGCGAAGCTGCGCTGGCTTTGCCAGTATTCAACCGGGGTAGATGTGTCCAAGTCTTTGTTAGCACCTTCAGAACATGTACTCGTAAATTGACTCCGACGGACACTAGACTTGTGCCCTTCTCATTTTTTGGGCAAAGTCAGGCTGAGAAGAATAATACAATTTATTTTAAAGACAATTTAAGGGGGCAAAATGGCGAGTAAAGTTTTTTTCTGGAACCTAAGAACATCACGAAAAATGCCCTATGAATTGAAATTAAAAAAATTACTCAAGTCCTTAGGGATTGGACAAATACTGGAACCCGGTCAATTGGTGGCCCTGAAAATACATTTTGGGGAAAAGGGAACAACCGGGTTTATTTCTCCACTCTGGATCAGGCCCATTATTGAGTTCTTAAAAAAAGTCGGGGTCAAGCCTTTTTTGACCGATACCAACACCCTGTATGTCGGCGAAAGAGGAGAATCTGTGTCTCATTTGCTACAGGCAGCCAGACATGGATTTGATCCAAATCTTTTGGGCGCACCAATTATTATTGCCGATGGCTTAAAAAGCAACAACGAACGCTGTATAGAATTTAAGGGCACCCATTTTAACCGTTTTTACCTGGCTGGTGACATTGTAGATGCAGATTATCTAATCTTTTTAAGCCATTTTAAAGGTCACGAACTGGCAGGTTTTGGTGGGGCTTTGAAAAATGTTGCTATGGGGTGCGCCACAAGACAGGGTAAAATGCAGCAACATTGTGGGTTTGGCCCCAAGATTATTGCCAAGCTTTGTCAAGGATGCGCGGCCTGTGTCGAGGTCTGTAAGCCAAAAGCTCTCCAATTGGTAGAAGGGAAAGTAACCCTTGACCCTGAAAACTGTGTGGGTTGTGCTGCCTGTCTTCTGGCCTGTAAGACTAAAGCGCTCACTGTTAACTGGAAGGTGGATATTAAAATTTTTCTCGAAAGAATGATAGAATATGCAGCAGCGGTTTTGCTCTCGCGCAAGCAGCCGAGTCTGCATATTAACTTTGTTCTTCGAGTCAGCCCTGATTGTGACTGTGTTGGTTTTACAGATGCCCCTATCTGCCCCGATCTTGGTATACTTGGGTCTTATGACCCCGTGGCCCTTGACCAGGCATGCCTGGATCTAGTCAATGCATCCCCTCCTTTACATCCAAGTTGCCTGCCTGGAGACATAAAATCCGGAGAGGATAAGTTCAGGGCTATTCATCCGCATGTCCGGGGTGACTATGCCCTGGAATATGCGCAAAAATTGGGTCTTGGAAGCCGAGACTATGAGTTGGTGAAAGTGTGAGGAGCTGTCCAACTCTTTGTTCACATTGGGGAAAAGCCTTCGAGCCGGAAACTGATTCAAGTATTAAATCAGCCAGG
Source organism: Desulfovulcanus ferrireducens (assembly GCF_018704065.1). NCBI lineage: Bacteria > Pseudomonadati > Thermodesulfobacteriota > Desulfovibrionia > Desulfovibrionales > Desulfonauticaceae > Desulfovulcanus > Desulfovulcanus ferrireducens. The sequence goes on from NZ_JAGUQP010000010.1 coordinate 65,696, forward strand.
TTGCGGACGAAAATTGTCCTAAGTTCTTCCCCCCTCCAGATTCTGCTCTTCTTTAATCTGGACAAGGTGGACCTTTTTTGTTTAAAAAAACATCTTTTACAATAAACCGATGAATAAGGAGGTTGATATAATGGCCAGGCATAAAAAGATCGAGCGACGCAAAGAACTGGACAGACGCCGTCGTCGCCGTGAGAAGAGATTAAAACAGAGAATCAAAGAAGCTAAAGAAGCAGCCAAAAAAGCAAAGTCAAAGTAGTTGACTTAGTAAAAGCTGGTCTTAATATTTCTTGCTCAGAATCTTTAGTTGTGGAGGTGTGCGATGCCAATATATGAGTATCGGTGCAATGAATGTCAGCAGGTGTTCGAAGAGTGGCAAAAGGACTTTGAGGAGAGAGATGTGCCCTGCCCTATTTGTGGCGGAAGTGCTACCCGTCTTATCTCTCATTCAGCCTTTATTTTAAAGGGTAGTGGCTGGTATGTGACGGATTATTGCAATCGGAAATCTTCATCTAATAACGGCAAGAAAGAAAAGACCACGGATCAGAAAGGGCAAACAGCAACATCCAAGGCTCCCGCTAATTCCTCTGCAACTCAAAACACCAGTGGTTCTTAATGTTTAAAGGCAGCCTGAGCTGCCTTTTTTTTTGTGGGAATTATAAACTATTAAAATAAGAAGTTATGATTGAACGCTATACAAGAAAAGAAATGGGCGAGATCTGGACCCTTGAAAATAAATTCAGGGTCTGGCTGGAAGTAGAACTGGCCGTATGCGAGGCCTGGTACCAATTAGGTCTGATTCCGGAAAAAGAAATACAGGAAATCAGGGCCAAGGCTGATTTTGATGTGCAAAGAATTCTTGAATTAGAAGAAAAGACAAAACACGACGTTATAGCCTTTTTAACTGCCGTAGAAGAAAAAGTCGGTCCTGCTTCAAGATTTATACACCTGGGGTGCACTTCTTCAGACATTGTAGATACTGCCAACGGAGTTCTTTTATATCGCGCAGGCCTTTTAATTTCTAAGGCCCTGGATCGGCTTTTAGACACGCTGCAGGATATGGCCCATAAGTTTAAAGGGCGTCTGGTCATGGGCCGCACCCACGGTATTCACGCCGAGCCAACCAGTTTCGGCCTGAAAGTAGCCAATTTCTACGCCGAATTTAAGAGACACAAAGAAAGATGGGAACAAGCCCTGGAAGGCATAAGATATGGGAAGATTTCCGGCGCAGTAGGAACTTATGCACACCTGGATCCGAGAGTAGAAGAGATAGCCTGTAAAATTTTGGGGTTAAAAGTGGACCCTATTTCCACCCAGATAATCCAGCGAGATCGTTATGCCCATTATTTTACGGCCCTGGCCCTTATGGCTGGAGGAATAGAGCGTATCTGTGTGGAACTGAGGCATCTGCAACGCACGGAAGTCTTGGAAGTTGAAGAAGGATTTTCTGCCGGCCAAAAAGGATCCTCAGCCATGCCACACAAGAAAAATCCCATATCAGCAGAGAATTTAACCGGCCTTTCCAGACTGGTACGGACCAATGCCATGGCTGCTATGGAAAACATGGCCCTCTGGCATGAGCGAGACATAAGTCACTCGTCAGTAGAACGGGTGATCATGCCTGACTCGACTATCTTGATCCATTACATGCTGCATAGACTGAACAATCTGTTATCAGGACTAAGGATCATACCTGAAAATATGGACAAGAACCTAAATCTGTCCATGGGGCTATTTTTCTCCCAACGTATCCTTCTGGCTCTGGTGGACAAAGGCCTAAAGCGTCAGAAGGCATATGAGATGGTCCAGAAAGTGGCTATGCACTGCTGGGAAAACAAGGTCTTTTTCCCAGATGCCGTGCGCGAGGATAAAGTCATCTGCTCCTATCTCGACAAATCTGAGCTTGATGAACTCTTTGATCCCGCTTATTATTTAAAGCACGAAGATCTGATTTTTTCCCGGGTATTTGAAAGTCAAGGGTAAAAGCGGTAAGAGATAAATTAAAGAAAGTAATCTACCAGTCAATAACCCCAACTAGTAAACTACTTGACCAAAATAAACCTGTTAACCACTCAACTCAACAAAACATGAAAGAACTAAAAAAAAGATTAGCAAAACTTCTGTATGCTAAATCCTATAAAGAGGGTGAATTTATTTTAACCTCGGGCAAAAAAAGCGATTATTATTTTGATTGCAAACAGACTGCCCTGGATCCTGAAGGCGCCTACCTTATCGGCCGTATTTTTCTGGATATGATTATAAACAGTTCCAGACCCATCCAGGGAGTTGGGGGGATGACTTTGGGCGCTGACCCATTAGTTTGTGCCGTGACTGTGCTTTCTCACTTGCATAATTATCCTTTACCTGGCTTTATAGTCCGTAAAAAAGCAAAGGGGCATGGAACCAATCAGTACCTGGAAGGTCTCAATAATTTTGTCCAAGGCCAAAAGGTTTGCCTGCTCGAAGATGTGGTCACCACAGGCGGAACCCTTTTGACAGCGTGCAAGCGGGTTCAAGAGGCAGGTCTGGATGTGCAGGCCATTTTTTGTGTTCTGGACAGGGAGGAAGGCGGCAGAGAAAACCTGGCCCAGGCTGGCTATGAGTTAACCTCAATCTTTACGCGACAAGAATTAATCCATGTTGCCAAAAGTTAAACCAATATACCTTCTGACTTTAGCCTGGATGGTCTTTTTAGCCGGGTGCAAACTGGAACCAGCCAGTAAACTCTTATGGCCGGATTTAAGTGATCCTTATTTCCAACTGACTAAAAAGTGGACCAAAAGAGGCGTTATTTACTCGGGAATTGATACAGAAATAGAGGTTTACGCTACTTTAAAATCCCCCGAATGGAGAAAAGCCTATGTGCATAAATGGGCTAAAGTCTATTCTTTAAGCCAGAATGAAGAAAAAAAATTACAGGCAGATGAACTTAAAGCGGCCCAAAAAGAGACAGAAATTTTTCTGGCCATGTATAGCAACAAACCGGAACAGGCTGAACTTAAATTTAATAGCCCATTATGGTCAGTGTTCCTGGAGATAGAGGATAAGAAAATTTATCCTCTTGAAATCAGGCCTCTGGACTGGCCTTATGCAAAACTTAAAACATTTTTCCCCTTTGTGCACAAATGGCAGAAGAGCTATATGCTACGCTTTAGAAAACTTGAACCCCTGCAAACGGGACCTTCTGGTAATCCTATCCGCCTGACTCTTAGCGGACCTGTGGGAAAAGTAAGCCTTGAGTGGTAGAGTTTACAAATCTGCTAATTTACCTATCTGCTACAAACTTATTATGAACTACGTACTGCGTGCTACGTGCTTTCTTTTCAGCTTAAACTTTCTCTCGGTCGCCTTTTTTCTCCCTTCTATATCAAGTGCCTGGGAAGCCAACTTCTCAGCAGACCCCTCTGCTCCTGAGCTATTTTTAGCAATTGATAAAGAACGACAAAAACTCTTTATCCTATCCAACAAAAGCCCCTTGCAAAAGCTGAAGGAATTCTCTTGCTCCACTGGACAGGTTCGTGGTGATAAGCAGAAACAAGGCGATCGCAAGACTCCGGAAGGTATCTATTTTTTAGAGAAACGTCTAACTCGAGGGCTTAATTATGATTTATATGGTAAACTAGCTTTTACCTTGAATTATCCCAATCCGGTGGATCGTATTAAAGGGAAAACAGGTTACGGTATCTGGATCCATGGTCGGGGACATAAAATCACTGAGTTTGAAACCAAAGGTTGTGTAGCCCTGAATATGTCTGACATCGCTGCCCTTGAGCCCGGAATAATTCTACAAAAAACCCCGGTGGCCATTGCCAGAAAAGCAACTTGGCAGGATAAAGAAACCAATTCTGGCATTGAGACAGAAATAGTACGGTTGACTCGTGAGTGGGCCAGGGCATGGGCAAAAAAGTCTGACGAATTTTTCTCCTTTTACCATGGGGAAAAGTTTACGTTAAGCGGTCAAGACTTCAAAAGATTTACGAGGAGAAAAAAAAGACTCTTTCAAAAGTATTCCTGGATTGATGTTTATATTCACCAGCCCAAGGCTTTGGCCGGACCAGGATACGTGGTTAGTTTTTTTGGACAAGTATATCGAACGTCAACTTTTTTTTCTACAGGGATAAAGAGACTTTACTGGCAAAGATTAGAAAATAATGAATGGAAGATTGTGGGCAGCGAATGGCGACCAGGCGCTGCCGCAATGGAAAGAGAACTAAAAGGCAAGTACCTGGAAGCAAGAAAAGAAGAACTGCTCCAGTGGATTGAAAAATGGCGTAAGGCATGGGAAAAGGCAGATCTTGAAAACTATGCCCGATTTTATACGATTGATGCGGTACAAGGATCGATAAAAGGGATAAAAGCTATCCTTGCAAATAAAAAGAAAGTCTGGCGCAAAGTTGGCCGTCCCCAAAAAATAGAATGCAAAAATTTTGATATTCAATTGGATAAAGAAGGCTTCCTAATCTCTTTTGTCCAGAAATATACGAGTGAGCAAGGTTATAAAGATACTGGCATAAAACAACTAAAGGTTGCCCCCTTACCTTCCGGCTGGCATATCATCTCTGAGTCCTGGAGAAAATTGTCATGGCCAAGGTAAAATATAATGTAATTTTTATGCGCGACGATGCTTCTGTGAAGCGGTGGCGCATAAGTTCATGGTGCATAAAATTCTTTATATGTATCCAGATTGTTCTAGTTGTAATCAGTATACTTGGCACATATATGGCTTTTAAATTTTTTCAAGAAAAAGAGAAGTTGCACATATCTTTGATGCAAACATCAAAATTGCTTAACGATACAAAGTTCAAATTAAAACGACTGGAAAATGTGCAAAAGATTTTGGATAGTTATAATAGTGAACAATTGCAGACTCTTCTGGTAAATCAAAAGTTCAATACACCAAGTATGCCCCCTATTGATCTTAATGAAATCTTCCAGTCAGTAGACCTGCATCTAGTTGGGATAGAAAACATCCAGGCCAAGTATTTTAAAAACAAAATGCAGGTCCAATTTGAAGTGAATAACCTCACTTCTAGTCGGACTGTCAAAGGTCGGGTCGATTTATGTCTCATTGGCCGGGATGGCCTGGAAGTGGATATAAATATTAATGATAAAAACCTACACTTTGAAATAAACCGCTTTAAGCGCATAAAAGCAACATTTATCTTGCCCAAATCCTTGCCCAGATCAGAAATTTTTGCACTGCGTCTTAAAATCACTGACAAAACAGGAAAATTAATCTTCTGTGAGACTTATCCTCTTGCTCATATCCTTGTTTAGTCTTGTCCTGGTCTGCAGTAGCTACCCAGGACTTGCCGCAACTCGAGCCACATTTCTGGCTCGAACATACTACCCTTTGGAAGTTTACTTTCTGCAAGGAAACGAGACCGGTCCTACCATTATGATCCAGGGAGGTATCCAGGGAGATGAGCTTTCCGGCATAATTGCTGCCCAGATTTTAACCAAATCTTTGATCAAAAAAGGTAATCTGATTGTTGTGCCACGTGCTAATCTGCCGTCGATTTTTGCATTTAAGCGGCGGATCAATGTAGATCTGAACAGGCGTTTTGATCAAGATTACAACCAATATTATGAAGATTACCTGGCTCGAGCCATTAGATATGTGGTCAGCAAAAGTGATGGCCTGATTCACCTACATGAAGGCAGCGGTTTTTACTCCCCTACATACGTTAGCCACCTACGCAACCCTAAACACTTTGGCCAGTCTATAATAATCGATACCCATATTTTTGAGGACAGAATTTTTCTGGCTAGTTTGGTCCAAAGCGTACTGGGTAGGGTTAATGGGGATTTAAGTCCACCCAAATACTCTTTTCAACTTTTTAACATGAATACCTTTGCTGCTGCCACCCTTTATCCGGAGCAGAGAAAATCTTTGACATATTATACACTGCGGGAGTTAAAACTCCCTGCACTGGCCGTGGAAGTAAGCAAAAATATTCGCGACTTATCCTGGAAGGTAAACTGCCATTGTCGAATTGTTAAAGAGCTACTCAGCCAAATGGGAGTAGAGATTGAACTTCCTGTGGGGATCACCAAACTGGTTAAAGAATGGTTTAACGGTCGCATAAACATCAAAATAAATGGTCAGGATGTTGCGAAATCCTCGCAAATAACATTAACTCCTTATAAGGAACTCGACATCCAGCTAGGCCCAAATGCTGACAAAAGCGATAAGAGCTGGGCTGTAATCATTCCGGATATACCATATCTAAATCTAATAAACACAAAGTTTGTTTGCCTCAAACCCTTCCCGTACCTGGACATCGTTCAGGACGGCCAAAAAATAAAAAGAATTAATATCAACTGGAAAGGAACCTGGTTCCAAAAAGATCTTAAGCTTCCTGTTTTGGTTTACTCTCAGGACAGAGAAATTAAGCTGGCCAGGCCAGGTACACAAATTTCCGCCTATGAGGGTCAGACAATCCTTTTACATGGCCTTTGGCTGGAACACGGCCAGGAAGTGCTCAATGTAAAAGGATTTGTAACCAACGAAATTACAAATGATGGTCAGGACAAAGGGATTCCTATAGTCTTGGCTAAAAACGGATTTATGTCCAAGTATATAAAAGATAATGGCAATGATTGGTCTTTTGTGATCCAGAGAGAAACCGAACGAAAGGTTAGATATAAATGGAAGGTAAAAGTTCAGAATACAAAATTTTCCGGGTTGAGACTGGTCAAGCTTCTCCAACCTGCAAAGCAGATAGGTACAAGTACAAAAGACACCAAACAATACTTTTTATTTCCAGGAGACAAAGAATACTCTCTGGAGAGAGGAAGGTATACACTAAAATCTTTTGGCGCGGATGAAAATTTTATGTGTTTTGTAGGCGACCATCCCCTGCCCATATATCCTGATGAAAAGCTAAATTTTTTGCACAATGGTAGATATACTTTACATATATTTGAAAGTAGAAGTTTTGCCGAACTGGGACAGATAAAAATTAATATCCAATAATCTTTAATATTAACCCAATAAACCTATAAAGGGGAGACCACAATGAATAATTTTTTTGTCAATCTCCCATTAAGATATATCGCCAGAAAAAAAAGGTACCTCGATTTGTTCATTGAAAACAGGATAAATCCTGAATTGGGCTTAGAAGCCTGGAGCATGGACAAATTGGATCTTGCTTGGCATAAAAATGTAGCCGAAAAAATCCATCGTGCTGGTTTGAAAACCGCCATTCACCTCCCATTTTTGGACTTGATGCCAGGCAGCATCGACCAATATATCCTGCAGGCAACAAGAAAAAGGCTAGACAAAGCCCTGGAAATAGCCAAAATTTATGAACCTTGCCATCTGATTGGCCATCTGGCCTATGATTCTGGCCTTGACGATGACTTTTATTCTTTTTGGCTAGAAAATTCTGTACAAACCTGGCAACAAATGGCGGAAAAAACTAAAAATACCTGTCCCATCTTTCTGGAAAATGTACGTGAACAAGATCCAACTATTATTAGCGACCTTTTGAGCGGGTTGAACGGACAAGTTGGTTTTTGTTTTGATCTTGGCCATTGGTTTTCATTTGGTCATGGAAGAGAAAATAACAACCTGGGTCATTGGCTCCAGACCCTGGCCCCTTATATCCGTCATCTGCATTTGCATGACAATCATGGCCACTTTGATGAACATCTGGGCATGGGGCAGGGGAAAATTCCTTTTGTGGAGTTTTTTGCCGGCTTAGAATCTTTGGAATTGAAGCCAGGATTTACCTTAGAACCACATTCTGCTGAAGACTTGGCTTACAGTTTAAATTTTATGCACGCTAACCGGTTCTGGTTTTCTCTACTGGGAGTGAAAAAAAATTCCGTTCGTGACTTAGCCTTTAAACTCAAATAAGTTGGGGTTTGAAACCCACTTTGCCGACACTTTAAATTCCTGTGGCCACTTGGGCAAAGAAGTAAAGTCGTAACCGGGCCAAGATAGCTGCCAGGCATGCAAAAGCAGTGGATATGGCTCATGATGACCATAACGAAAGTCCCCAACAATGGGATGGTTCCTCGTGGCCAATTGGACTCGCAACTGGTGAGTACGACCCGTTTCCAGCCTTAGAGCAAGTAAACTATAGCCTGAAATTACGCGTAGCAAAAAAGCCCAGCTCCTGGCCTGCTTTCCTTTTGAAGAAATCACCACTTTTTTGGCTATGTAACTGGCAGGTTCTTTATTTCTCTGCTTTTCAACTTCCTTTCGTACAAGTAACTTATTTTCCAATTTGACCCACTTTCTGTAAGGCCAAACCCCTCTAACCCAAGCCAGGTAAAGCTTATTCACCTTACTTGACCAAATTTTTTGCATAGCCCGTAAAAAAGAAAAAGACTTGGCCACAAGAAGCAAACCCGAAGTATCCTTATCCAGACGATGGACAGGAGTCGGAGGGAAGTGACATTCCGCAAACTGAGTTCTTAAGCGGAGGACGACTGAATCTTTGTGCCCACTGCCAGGATGAACAGGCAGACCGGATGGTTTATTAATCACTAGAAACTGTTCATCTTCATAGACAATATCCAGTTTCTGATGAGATAAAATTTTACTTTCTGACTCTACACCGGAGACGTGAGGTGGTATGCGCACCTTTTGACCTGCTCTCAGACGCCCAAAAGGTTTGGCTCTTTTACCATCTATTCGGACTTGGCCGGTCCTTATCCAGCGCATTAGGGCTGAATAAGGGATTTTTTTCCTGGTTTTGCGCTGCAAAAAAGAAATAAGTTTTTGCCCGGCCTCTTCGGGCTTAATAAGCAGGTATTGCACTTCAGGCACTTTTCTTCACTCACGCTGTTCAAACGCATCTGCCAAAAATCAAAATTTACATTCTAGGGACACTAGAGAAGCGGGGAATTTATTGTTTTTTCTCCAATTCTGCCCGTCTCCGATTCCTCGTTCCTCGTTCCGCTACTTACCACCGGAAGGAGTGGCTAAATCCAATGTATAAGAGACAATAATTGTTTTTCTCTTCTTAAAACCAGTCATACCAGGATGGGTATTCACACAGACAACTAGTTCTTTGTGCCCGTCCGCGTTTAGATCGTAAACGCCATAGTCCACAATGGAGCCTTTGATGCGCCTGGTTTTCCAAAAAATATTGAGTCCAATCCCATCCCAGTACAGACAGTGGATTTCACCTTGGGGGAAAAAGCGGTAGCGACTAAAAAACTGCGAAGAAACAGATATAGGTCGACTGACCAAAAGTTCATAGCGATTATCTTTATCCAGGTTGATAGGCAGAAGCCTTGCGGGGATGTAATAAAAATCGGGGTCAGTGTCTTTGTTTTTACCCAGGCCGGGAATGGTTTCGTCCTGAACCAGACCCAGAGAGGAGGCAGCATACACTTCATCGGTTGAAGCCTGCAGGGCCTTGGTTGACGAATAAACCCGCAGATGGTCCCCGTCGTCAGCAACAATAATTTTATAGTCAGCACCTTGCGGGAGGTAAGTAAAATTAAAAACATTTGTTTTTTCCGGTACAGGGATGTGTCGCCCTAATTGATACTCTCCTCCCATTTTTACTACTTCGTAAACGCTGTCCGGCATAAAAAGACGTCCTCTGCCTGGTCTCTGTCCAATCAAGGTTGGCATATATTCAGGTGGAGTACGGACAACATTGAGAAAAAAAGGTATCTTCTCTGCTTTTACAGAGAATTTTTTGTCTCCAAAGTTGAGGATAAAGGAGCGCACAAATTCATCCTGAATGGCCGAAACTATGATTTCCTGGTAGCCATCGCGGTTTAGATCCATGAGATTGATGTTTAAACATTGATAACTGACAGGAGTCTTATACTCGGCAAGAGGGAAAAGGCGGTTGTTGACCAGAGCATAGGCGTAAACCGTGCGGTCATCCAGGACAAAAATCTCATTCTTGCCGTCATTATCTGCATCGCCCACGACCATGCCAATAGCAGAAAATTGCAAGGCCTGGCTACGCCAGCGGCCAGGTGTATTGGGTGAGCCTCCATACCGGAATTGGGGATTTAGATAAAATTCCTGACTAGGGGCATCCTCATTAAATATAAGTTCCGGGTTCATGCGGTTGATAATATTTTTATTGGCAACACTTTCCTGTTTCTTTTCAGACCGTTTAAAAATTTGCCCGTTTATTTCCCGGGCAATCTTTTCCAGGGAAGGAATAAGCTCATCCAGGGTAGTTTGCACATTATAAGGATTAAGGTTTCCTTGCCGGTCTATGACCTGGACATCCAGGCTGCATTGTTTGCCCATAATCGTAATGGAGCCAAAGATCAGATAATCCGAACCAATCTTTTGCAAAGCAGCCCTAGCCTGTTCTTTGGACTGTGGAGAAACAACTCCGGTGCTTTTAATCTTTGACTGGTCAACAGGAGTGAAGTGCTCAGGCCAGGTAAGTCTTGTAGTTAGCATGGCCTGAGTTCCCATGGACAAATACTGGTATTCCTGAGGACCAAAAATCTTAAACGGCAGTACAGTAAAGGTCTTTTGTTGCCCGGCAAAAGCGCAAAAAGCCATGGCCAATAGAGCCAGAAGAGTTAACACAACGCGTTTAAGCATAAGGACTTTCCTCCTTTTTGAGTCTCGAGTAAGCTTAAGTATTTAGAGTGCCTAATGGTTAGAGTTCGTAAAATGCTTATAGCCTCGTTGCCAATGGATTTATATCTTATTTTTTGACATACTTAAGGTTCAAGACTAGAGTCTTTTATGTCAGTTCGTCAAAGGCTATCTAGCAGTTTCTTTTTTGCTAGGCAAATACAATTCACTTTAGTGCCTGTGGCCAAACCCTATATTTTAACCGCTGATTGAAAGTCCTGGTTTCTGAAATGCATTACAAACGGCTTGGGTAACCCATCTTAGGGAAGCTTGCGGATAAGCAGAGCATCGGGATGAAAGGGCTAAATACTTTGCGATATTGACCATAACTATCGATAATAAAAAGAATATTTGTTTCACCAAAGTATCCCATTATGCTCTGTCCGCAAGCAAGTGCTAGATGGGTCCAAGTCTTTGTACCAGCATAAAAGAAACCAAGACTGAAAGAAACCTTATTTCTCCTCACAATGGATAGACGCTATTTTCGTTTAGTATGCTCAAAACAGGATGTGCCCCTGGTAGAAGAACTCCTCTTAGCAGAAGGTTTTGAATTTGAACCCGTGGAATTCTTCCCCCTGGCCCGTAAATTGATCAGGGCCCCGTTTAGCCTGGGGAATTCAATAGCTGCTTTTTTTGGACTTATTTATATCCAGGACAAATCCTCGATGCTCCCTCCTCTGTGCTTAAATCCCCCAAAACAGAGTGTGGTTTTAGATTTGTGCGCCAGCCCGGGAAGTAAAACCGGCATGTTGGCACAACTGGTTGGAGAAGAAGGATTGGTAATAGCCAATGAACCCAATGGGACGAGGCTGGCCACCTTACGCCAAAATCTATTGCAGACGAATCTCTTGAATGTAGTCACCACCAGGTATCCGGGCCAGGAATTCCCTTTAGATATTTGCTCCTTTGACTACATTCTTTTGGATGTTCCCTGCAGTGGCTGGGGCACCGTTGAAAAGCACCCTAGTGTAATCAAAATCTGGACAGAAGACAAAATAGGCCCACTTATAAATTTACAAAAAAAACTTTTGGCTCAGGCGGCCAGCCTCCTGTTACCAGGAGGCAAGCTGGTGTATTCCACTTGCACAACCAATGTTTTAGAAAATGAGGCCCAAATTGAATGGGCAGTAAAAAATCTGGACCTGGAAATCGTACCGCTTCCAAAAGTTAAAGGGGTTGAATATGAGGAGGAACAAAAGGAATTTGCCGCACAAGATACTTTACGCATAGACGGACAGAAATCTGACAGCCAGGGTTTTTTTATCGCCTGCTTGCAAAAAAAAGGGGAAAAACAAGAAATAGACAGTACCCCCAAAAAAGTTGCCTGGCAAAAGGCCAGGGAGAAAGAATTTTCACCCTACACTTGCCTGGACAAACCTGAGTTCGGCTCTTTTTATAACTTCGAGCAAAAGGTCTTTTTTTTGCCAGACAAGGCAGTTAGCCTGCTTGGCGACAAAATAAAATGGCAGGGGACATATGTCGGTAAAAACAAGAAGGATAAAATAATTATACATCCCCGCCTGCGCAGGCTAGCCCCTGGTTACGAAAAAAATAGGGGCTTGAATATAAGTGAGATAAAAACCCTAAAAGGACTAATCTCTGGACAGAGTTTGATTTGTCCGGGACAAAGTAGAATGGCTTTGCCTTTTTATTGGAAAAAAATGCCCTTGGGATGGCTTAAACTAAAAAAAGAACGTTGTTTCTGGTCGGAGAGATGATTACCAGGTTATGAAGTTGGATAGGCGTGGTAATGAAAACGAATGGATAAACAATTTTTCACACTTCCGTTCTTCCCAACTTAACGAGTACTCATCTTCTTTATTTGGAGGCATTAATGGAAGGATGTAAAAGGAGAGTAAGGCGACTTTTTTCTGACCAGTCAGGTAAAACTATTCTTTTACCTTTGGATTACGGGGTAACAGAAGGCCTGATCCCAGGACTGGAGGACTTGAAAACCCTACTCAAAGAGCTGACTCCTGAACTTGTTCAGGGAGTAATTTTACATAAAGGCTTTGCAAGAGAGTTCGGGCATTTTATAGATGCGCGGCAAAATTTGATTGTTCATCTCTCAGCCGGGACCAAACATGGCCTGCCACCATACAACAAAAGTTTAGTCTGTTCTATCCAGGAAGCATTGCGTATCGGAGCAGATGCCGTGTCTGTACATATCAATATTGGCAATGACCTGGAAGACAGGATGCTTTCCGATCTGGGAATGGTAGTAGATGAGGCCCATCAACTGGGCGTTCCGGTCCTGGCCACGGTCTTTGCCCGGGGCGGACAGATAGTTAATGAACTCGACCCAGCATTGGTAGCCCATTGTATTCGGCTTGGCGCAGAGTTAGGAGCGGATTTGGTCAAGGTCCCATTTCCTGGCGCCAAAGACAATTTTACCAAAGCGATTGCGGCCTGTCCCGTGCCCGTGCTTATTGCCGGAGGTCCGCGCCAGCCCAAGTTTGAGGCATTTGTAGACATGATTAAACAGGCAATGGACATCGGGGTCAAAGGTGTAAGTATTGGCCGAAATATTTTCCAGCACCCAGAACCTATTAAAGCCTTGGAGATAATCGCCGAAGTAGTCTCGCGCTACGGGCGGGATTGAGTCCACTATTGAATTTGTTGGGACAGCTGATGGTAGAGCTGCACTTCGTCCATCAGCTATTATCTATCACCCATAGACCATTAACCAAAATTGAATTGGAAGATTTGCCCATGCAAGACTTTTTTCAAGTAATTTCAGTTAAAGAGTTCATAAGTAAGCTAAAGGATTTTTCTCCTGTAGGCACAGTAGAGCTTCCCCTAACTCAAGCCTTTGGCCGTGTTTTGGCCCAGGACATTGTGGCCAGGGAAGATCTACCTCTGGTTCACCGGTCCTGTATGGATGGCTATGCCCTCATGGCTAAAGACAGTTTTGGGGCTAGCGAGTCAAATCCCGCTTATCTTGAAGTAGTCGGCGAAGTGGAAATTGAAAAGATTCCCGACTTTACATTGGGACCGGGGCAGTGTGCGCGTATTGTCACGGGAGGAACATTGCCCGACGGGGCCGATAGCGTGATTATGATTGAACATACCCAAGACTTGGGCGCCGGGACCATAGAAATACGCAAGTCTGTTGCCCCGCATGAAAATGTCATGCTTAAGGGCGAAGACTTTCAGGTCCATGACCTGGCCTTGAGCAGCGGAACATGCATCGATTTCAAACAGGTTGGTATCCTGGCCGCACTAGGCGTAGCCAGTGTCCGGGTATATCAAAGGGTCAAGGTGGGGATAATTTCCACAGGAGATGAGCTCGTGCCTGTCCATAAGGTGCCGGAACCGGGTCAGGTCCGCGATGTGAATAGCTATACTCTTGCCCAGCTAGTAGATAAAGCTGGCGGAGAATTTAAACTTTACGGAATTGTCCAGGATGAGCTTCAGGATATTACCTCAGCATTAGAAACCGCCACACAGGAAAATGACGTGGTTCTTATCTCGGGTGGAAGTTCCATTGGCACCAGGGATCTAACTGTTCAGGCACTGGAGAGTATTAAGGGCGTGGAAATTTTAGCCCATGGAGTAGCTATAAGTCCTGGGAAGCCAACAATTCTAGCCCGCAAAGAAAACAAAGCCATCTGGGGGTTGCCCGGCCAAGTGGCTTCAGCCCAAGTAGTTATGCTGGTCCTGACTTTGCCATTTATGAGACATCTGGCTGGCCAAAAAAATGCCTTTGCTGCAGAAGACAGGGTCCATGTTCAGGCTGAGCTTGCAAGGAATATCGCCTCAAAATATGGCCGGGAAGATTATGTTCGAGTGAAGCTTGATAATACTGATGGAAAATTAAAGGCCATTCCTATTTTAGGGAAATCCGGACTCTTGAAAACCATTGTCCAAGCTGATGGCTTGTTAAAAATACCCGATAACTTGGAAGGGTTGGAAAAGGGTACAGAAGTTCTAGTGTGGAAGATATAAAAAAGTCTGTGGACAAACCACATTTTAACTACCAGATTAGAAATCCTGGTTTCTTGAAAGCATTGCAAAGGGCTGGGTAAGCCATAGATGGGTCCAGGCATTTGCACCAGCTTGAAAGAAATCAGGATTGAAAAAATTATAAAACTCAACTTTCTCGTATGTTTACATCACCTGTTTTCAAATTTAAGAGATAAAGAAATAAGAATTTAGGCGTGACAGACCGTTCAACTAAAGAAATAAGAATTTAGGCGTGACAGACCGTTCAACTTTCTGGTGCATCAAGACACCGTAACTCAGCTTTTGGTC
>NZ_JAGUQP010000011.1 GCF_018704065.1 Desulfovulcanus ferrireducens
TTTGTAATGCATTTCAGAAAATGCACTCTTCATTTGTGTAGTAACTTGAGGATGTTAATCGTGTCAGAAAGTTGAGTAAGTGTAGTTGCGGTGTTATTTTTAAATGGTGTACCCCGCAGCTTCTACCTCCTATCTTTAGGAGCGCAAGAGACCTTAAGCATTTGCGATTAGTTACAAATTAACCATTACCTTCACACGTTGAACTCATATTTTCATTAAATTGCATCTCATAGAGACGTTTATATAGGGAACACGTTTGTAAAAGCTCATCGTGGGTACCCTCACCGATGATTTTTCCCTTGAACATGACAATGATCCTGTCCGCTGAAAGGACAGTTGACAACCGGTGGGCAATAACTATGCTTGTCCGCTTGCGCATGAGATTGTCCAGTGCCTTTTGTACTATGCGTTCAGACTCTGTATCCAGGGCGCTGGTGGCTTCGTCCAGAATAAGCAGCGGAGGATTTTTTAAAAGAGCTCTAGCTATGGTGAGCCTTTGTTTTTGTCCACCAGAGAGTTTGACTCCTCTCTCGCCAATAACAGTGTCATATTTTTCAGGCAGTTCCATAATAAAATCGTGTGCGTAGGCTGCTTTGGCCGCAGCAATAATCTTGTCTTCCGTCACCCCGGCAAGTCCATAGGCGATGTTTTCTCTAATGCTGCAGTTGAATAAAAAGTTGTCTTGTGAGACTATGCCCATAAATAGGCGCAAGCTTGCCAGGGTATATCTTTCTATGGGATGGCCGTTAAGAATTATTTCTCCCTGTTGATGGCAGTAAAAGCGGGGCAAAAGATGAACCAAGGTAGTTTTTCCTGAACCGCTCGGGCCGACAATAGCGACCTTTTCGCCTTGTTTAATTTTTAGGCTTACGTTGTCCACAGCTGGGGTGCTACATCCGTTGTAACTAAAGGTGACATTTTTAAGGATTAATTCTTGGAAAGGCGGTTTAAGGGTTAAATTGCCGGATTTTTCTGTTTGAAGCTCTTTGCTGTCAAGAACTTGAAAGACTCTTTCTGCTCCTGCCAGAGCTTTCTGGATGTTCAGGTTGGCGCTGTTCAATTTTTTTATGGGATCATAGAGCATAATGAGGGCTGTCATGAATGAAAAAAAGGTACCTGGGGTGGATTTTCCGGCAATGACCAGGCTGCCTCCGTACCAGACAACGATCCCAGCGCCTAATGCTCCGATTAGCTCCATAACAGGGGAGGACAACTCATTATATTTTATTTCCTTGATAGCAATTTTAACCAGCCTTGAATTTTCCTGATTAAACTTTTTTTCTTCCTTTTTTTCCGTGGCAAAGGCTTTGACCACTTTTATACCACTAAAAATTTCCTGCAAGAAAGAAGCAATATCAGACACTTTACTCTGGTTCTTGCGCCCCAGTTTGCGTAATTTTTTACCAAAATAGATAAATGGATAAATAGCCAGAGGCAGGACCAGGATAGAGATAGAAGCCAGGTAAGGGTCGCGGTAAAAGACAACAAATAACAGGCCCAGCATGGTCAAAATTTGCCTGGTAAGCATGACTATACTAGGCAGACTGGTTCGGATTAAGGTAACATCACTAAGGATTCTGGACATGAGCATGCCGGTTTGGTTGTCGTCAAAGAAGTTTACAGGCAGGGAGATAATTTTGGAATGCAGTTCATTGCGAAGGCGTTCCAGCACTTTTAAACCACAATAATTCATCTCATAATTTTGTAAAAATCTGAACACTCCCTTGACGATAAAGACGATAATTAAAAGAATGGGGATGTACATAAGAGCTTGTTTGTCTTTTTTGATAAAAATGTCGTCCAGGGCAGGTTTGACCAGAAAGGCTGCAGCAGCTGAACATGCAGCCACTATGGACATGGAGACAATTGATATGAAGATTCTCAGCTTATATGGTTTAAAGTAGCCTAGACATCTCTTGAGTAATTTAAGGCTGTTTACGTTAGACCAGTCAGATTTTAGCTTCATTTTCCCCTCATTTATGATCTTTTTTGCGGAAAAATTTGAAAAAGATTCTGGAGCCCAGCGCATTGGCGTGCATATACAATCTTGTTTTAAGCCATTTGTGGTCTTTTTTGCGACCTATTCCTATCCTGTGGATTCTGAATGGATCTGTGCCTGGACCATTGTAATATCTTTCCAGACTAAAAGCGCCGGCAAATCCAGTCTCTTTAAGGGCGGTCAAGGATAATTTATCGTAGTGTCCCCAAGGCCAGCAAAATAGTTGCAGGTTGGATTTATTGATTTCCCTGATTGTTTCATAAGAGCGCTTAAAATCACTCAGGCAAAATTTATATCTCTCTTCGTCTGAGCGTGGTCTAAAATGCATTCCGCCTGCCTGAAAAATTTTGCCTTTTTGATGCAAATTAAAATGATCATCCGTTGAATTTTGAACGTTGAACCTTGAACGTTGAACTTTGAATGTTGAACCTTGAACATTTTCTACGGGCCAGTAGCCATTGTAAACATAGGCGCTACCAATTTCGAAGACAGGGTACTCTGGTCGGGGTTCTTTATAGATGCCATAGATGGACCAGTGTCCACCCTGGCTTAATGTACTCACCAGCTTTGTGTTTTTAAAGCATCCCTGATGTCTTGCTGAATGAGCATAAATTTCCATCCCAAAGTCTTGCATAGCTGATTTTAATTCACCTAAATTCATAAATTGAGAGTAATCTTTGTCTCTCAATGCCTTGCGAAAGGAGTCGGATAATTTGTCTAGTTTTGTAATGTTATTAGGGTCTCTGGCTGGCCCCTCATCAATAAAGTCTGTTATTGTGAAAAATACACCTCGCATATTTTCTTTGGCCAGAAGCGGGATGGTGTGCACCCAATTACTGATATGGCAATCATCAAAAGTAAGGACAATATATTTGCCATCCAGTTTTTTTTGGCCCGTCAAAATGGCATACAAATGACTCGCAGTAATGGTTTGAAAGCCAAGTTCTTTGATAGTTGCCAGATGTTTTTTAAATGTCTCCAGGTTATGTCCACCAGGAGTACCCATGTCATGGTAGCATAAAACAGGTATGCTGCGGATTATTCTATCCAACATGTGTATTGTCTCTTTTTGAGATCAGGTTTCGGTATAAATTTTCCAGGGCCCTTGCTTTTGTTTGGGGCAAAAAAAGTTTTTTTAACGACAAACTTTTTTGTCGCAAAGAGTTCCTGAGAGCTGGAGAGGAGATAAGTTGTTTAAGGTGATGGGTCAATTGTTTGCTATCCCCCGCGGGGAATAAAAGCCCATTGCCTTCCAGAACCTCCGGGATACCTCCTACATTTGACGCCACAATTGGAAGCCCGAAATGGGTTGCCTCCAAAAGTGTGTTGGGCATGCTTTCACTAAAAGATGGTATGCAAAAAATATCAAAGAGTTGTAAATAATCAGCGATGTTTTCTTGATGCCCCAGGATATGAGTGAAGGTATGGATATTTAATTGATGACAAACAGGAAGCCATTTTTTTGTAGTTCCCCCAATAATTATCAGCTCAAAATTGGTGTCATCTAATCTTGCTATAGCCTGTAAGAGTACATCAATTCCCTTGTTTGGTGAGTCTCCACTTATTGTGCCTATGATCACCTTTTTTTTGTTAATTCCAAGTTTTTTTAGAATAACATCAGGTGGGTTGGCCGGAAGGACTCTTTGAGGAGGTAGACAATTATAAATAACTTTGACTTTTTTTCTTGGCACACCAATGCTGGTCAGCTTTTTAGCACAAGCGTGTGAATTGGCAGTAAAACAATCAATGCCTGGTGACCAGTAGGGAAGTGGGTTGTTTGGCCTGAATACAACCCCTCGATGAGCAAGGGATAGGAAATGATATTTTTTTTTAAAGAGCAAGCTCCACCAGGAAATTTTTTTTACGGCCTTATTGTGGAAGGCATGGACAATGTCTGGTTGAAATTTTTGTACAGTGTCTAAAAAGGTTTTTTTCCACAAATTTGCCTTACCAGGAAGTTCTATCCAGTCTATATCAGGACCTTTATCAATGATACTCGACTTGGATGGGACAACAAAAATAATTTCATGGCCCAACTTTTGAAGTTCCTGGGCACTGTATAATGCTTGCCTTGTGCCGCCACTGCTTGTTTGAGATGATGAAAAAAATATTATTTTCACTGTTTCTTAACTTTTATTCTTATGCAAAATCTTTTTTGTCCCGTTGTTTTTTAAGACAATCTTACTTTTTTATTGGTTTATATCCAGATCTCGCAAGATGCATATCAGGAATTTTTTTGGTATCTGTTAGTATATTTTAGTCGTTTTATTTTTCTTGTTGCTACAGACTTAAAATTAGACGCTTCTTGCTTTGTAGTTTTGATTAGAATTTTTTTTAATTTTAAATATGAATTATAAAGAGAATATTTTTTTGATTTTTTTTATTGCGTTTAGTGAAATATTAGTTAAATCAATTCTTCCAGAAAAAATATTAGTTATAATAGATTTTAGGTCGTCGTTATCTTTACAAAGAAATCCATCATAACCATCAGATATTAATTCATTGTTAAACCCGACATTACTCGCGATTCCAATTAATCCGTTCGCCATATATTGGATTAACTTGAATCCGCACTTGCCTTTCGTGTATTCATTGTTTGGTAAAGGCATTAAACCAATATGACATTCTTTTAGAAGTTTTTCTTCCGTAATAATAGACCATTTATGGTATAAAAACTTAAATTTAAAATAATCATTGTTTATATTGTCTAAGTTTGAACATATTATTATATTAAAATTAAATTTGCATTGTAATTTAGCTAAACTGTTCTCCCATATTTTTAGATAATTTAAGTTGTATTTAGTACCTATCCATAATATATTAATTTTACTTAACGTGAATTCTTTTTTGTCGCGGTTCAGTGTGGGTGGTTCATAAGGAGTAGGAAGTATTTTAATCTTCGTCTTGGTATACTTTTTTAAAAAACTATAAAGATAGCTATTTCCACATAACACCAAGTCGATATTATCAGCCAGTCTTTTTATTTTGGCAATTTTTTTTTGTTTAATTTTTTCGCCCAGGTTTAAGTTTGTTTTGGTCCAAATAGCGTCATCAAAGTCAAATACAATTGTTTTGAAGAAGCTTTTAAATAAAATAATGTCAAACATACTTGGTATTTTTTTTTGTATAAAAAGTATATCTGCATTAAAATTGCGAATACAAATTTTTAGCTTTTGAAAAAATTTTTTAGGATAACGCACTGCAAAAATATCAATACCATCCCGGTTGAATAAATCTAGGTATTGGAAAACTCTAAATCTTGAGCTAGGATGATTCCTATCGCCTTGTGTTAAAAAAACTATTTTCATGATACATACAGGAAAATACCGTGATAATATTAATTATTTCATTTTTTTACAAAATGACACGGACCATTTTATAAGCGTGTATTTTTTTTTTTTTTTTTTTTTTTTTTTATCTAATACCCATATTTTTATTATTGTTGTTCAGCCTGATTTATTTAAGGAGCGATGTTTTTGCAGAATGGTAGCTCATAGTGAATGTTACTCTCACTACTTGAATTAATTCATTAAGATTGTTAAGGTTTATTTACATAAAAAATCCATGGATAATATTAATTTCCATTTTCTTCTCGTTGAATTAAAGTACATCCTCCCAAAACAACCCCTATAATCGACATGGCCATGCCAAGCCACCATGTTCTAAAGTAGTTATGGGCGCTGAATGCCGTCATTAGGTAACCAGCATAGGAAGACCAGAAAAAAATAATTAAAAAATAATTATGATAGTCATATTCTAATAATAATCTTATCTTTTTTAAAGACCAGAGGAGGTTTCCAAACAAAAATAACATGAGCAATGTGAAGCCTATGATGCCACCTTCTGCAAGAAATTGGCAATAAATATTATGAGGATGCGGTATCTGGTTAGAGTTTTTTTGGTGTATGATACCAAGTTTATTGAATGCATTTGGATAAGTATTAAAGCCTGAACCAAATACAGGATAGTGAGTAAAGATCTTCAGGGCAGTATGCCACAACTCGAGTCTGGGAGCCGAAGATAGAGTTTTAATGTTAATTCTGTCAGGCCCAAAGATTAGTATTGAGGCTACAAATAATAATAACACGATGGTTTTTTTGAAATTCCAGCCATATCTTATATAAATAAAAGCGATAATGGCGATGAAGAAACCAAACCAACCACTTCTTGCTTTTGCTCCATGTAATAAAAAAATCGGAGGAATTAGCAAAATTAGATAGATAATAAAGGCAACAGTTATGCGACAATAGTTTTTAATGATAAAATAAGAGCCTGCTGCAATGGGCACGATTAAAGACATCAAATTTCCAACTCTAGGTGTGGAAAGTGAGCCAGTTAATCTCCCCCAATCGGACAATTTGGTTCCTTGAACTAGATCATAACCCAGGATAGCTTGAAAGACGCCATCTAGACCTTCATAAAATCCCATTATGGCAAATGCTACTACAAGTACTTGTAAATCTTTAGGAGAGCGTATAAATTCTATACCTGCGAAGATTAATATAAAACCTTTATACAAATTGTGAGATATAGCATACCATGATTCGTGGACATTTATGCTGACAAAAAAAGAGTTTACGATTAAGTATAATATAAATATAAAGTATATCCATTTAAGTTTCCACTTTTTTAGGTTGCTTGTTCTATAATTTGTTGAGTAGTAAAAAAATAAGCCTATGGCAGCTCCACATGATCCAATTTCTCTAAATGCTATGCCCAATGGAAAAAAAAGTATATAAAATACAAAAAAGAATCGCATTAAGCGATATGAAATTGTGGCAATGTTATCCTTAACAGAAAGATTATTATACATGATCATTTTTTAAAGACTCTCTGGATTTTGATTGCGTGTTTAATCATAGTGTTACGAAGGTATATAATTCTCAAGTTCAGTTATCTTTATTTGAAAGTTAATTTTTTTATAAGATGTATCCCAAACTATTTTTTTGATTTTTAAAATGTCATAATCTGTCATTTTTAAGACTGTTCTGATAATCTGCTCAAATTCTTTTTTTCTGGCTGAATAGGGGAGTAGAAATTCTTGCATTCCATCAGGCCACACCTCTTTCACTCCCCCAACATCCCTGGCAATGGGAACCAGCCTCTCGGCCATCGCTTCCAGTAAAGAGTTAGGCAGACCCTCACTGTATGATGGCAAAAGAAAAATATCTGTCTGTCTTAAAAGTTTACGCACGTCCTTTTGAAATCCATGCCAGGTAATTCTATCTTGCAGACCAAGGGTTTGGGCGAGTTGTTTTAATTCATTTTCTATTTTGCCTGTGCCAACAATATGATAATGAAAATCATACCCTCGTTTTTTTAATCTACTAAACGCATATAAAACATCTTTATGTCCTTTATCCGGATTGAGTTGGCTTGTAGAAATAAACTGGAGAGGCCGATGTACTTTGTTTGGCGGCTCTGGTGATGGTTCTTTGCCCGTGAGGATCACTGTTATCTCTTCTGGTTTGAGAAATGGCAGGTTTTTGAGTAGGCCATTTTTAATATACTCACAGGGCACAAGGATTCTGGGTTTAATCCAGAAATGCATAAGTTTGACATTCCACTTATTTTTCATGTCTCCGGGAAGGCCTACCCTGTGGATTACCGGAATATTCAGAAGCCTTGCTGCTACTCCGGCAGTGCGCATATCCTTGCCAACATTAACTAAAACCCTTTCTATTTTATTTTTTTTAAAAAAACTGCAAAATTTATATATAGTTATGGGGTTAAAATCCGGGCCAAAATTTATAGCCCATGTATTTAGACCTAAATCAGCAGCCTTTTCCACAAACGGGCCTTTTCGGGCGATAATCGTAGAGTTATGGCCTAGCTTCTTTAACCCCAGAGCGACTTCCAGAGTCCAGGTTTTCACTCCTCCCCATTTATGTGTTGAATTTACAAAGGCCAAATTCATTGGGCTAATGAACTATATAAATTTAATGTTTTATTGAGCATATTCTCAATGGAGAATTCATTGCCGAATTTTTCTAAACTGCAAGGCGGTAGAAAAATGGCTGCATTAAGGTTGTCCGCAGGATTTTTTTGGTCATCAATAAATTTAATTCGTGAATAATATTCATTAATTTCCTTTATTGGTTCACTTGGTCTTGCTAATACTGGCAGACCAAAAGCGCATGCCTCTAAAACAACTCCTGGCATACCTTCAGCAAAAGGTTCAGAAGTAAACAATAAGCAATCAAGAATCCGATAATAGTCGGAAATATTCTTCTTTTCTCCTAAAAAAAGAATGTGTTTAGTTAATTTGTTTTCGCGAACATATTTTTGCCAGGGCTCTAGATTCCCTCCTCCAATGATGAGAAATTTGAACTGCTCTTTATTTTGTTTTAGGGTTTCCTGGGCAAACTTGATAAAGAAGTTTACCCCCTTTCCCTTGGCTATGCGACCAATGAAGCCAACAAGTTTTTGGTTTGCATGGTCAAGATACTTCTTTTTTAAGTGGATTTTGACATCTGTAGAAGTCGGCAACTCAAAGCCATTATGGATGATCACGAGTTTATTTTTAGGCAGTTTTGTGTTTTTTTGGAAGTAATTTAAAGATTGTTTCGACACAAAGATTATTTTATGGGTGAATAGTTTATGAATTATTTTTTCCTCAAAAATTTGTTTTTTTCTATGTAATTTTTTTCGGGCATACCAGTGTAGGTGGCATAAATGTACCTGTCCAATCCGCACCGGTACCTTAGCTAAAGCCGCTGCTAATATCCCGGAAATGTTCCCTCCTAAAGAATGAGTATGCACTATTTTTGCGTTATACTTTTTGAATAAGCGGGACATTTTATAAATTCCAACCGGGTCCCATTTTCCTTTTAAGGGGATAAAATGGGTCTTAACCCCCAGAGAGGCTAACTCGTCAAAAAATATACCCTTATCTTTATAAGTAACTACATGGACGTCATAATAGGGCAAAAGACGGGGTAGAAGGGAACGCAGTCTTCTTTGGACTCCTCCAATATTTAAGTTGTTTGTTACTCTAAAAAGAACTGGTTTCGTCATTGGTTTTTAATTATTTTTTTTGCTAAACAGGCGGCCCCAAAACCATTATCAATATTAACTATGGCTAGACCTGGGGTACAGCTGTTGAGCATAGCAAGCATCGGTGCCAGGCCGTTAAAATTGGTTCCATATCCTACGGATGTGGGCACGCCTATAATTGGTTTATCTGTAAGTCCACCCAAAACAGAAGGCAGGGCCCCTTCCATCCCGGCAACTACGATTAAAATTTTGGCCTGATTTATTTGGGGCATAAAAGAGACTACCCTGTGCAGTCCGGCCACGCCTACATCGGAAATGAGGCCAACATTTAAGTCCAAGAATTTTGCCGTTGCATAGGCCTCCAGGGCAATAGACAGGTCAGCCCCTCCGGCGGAAATGATCAATAAGTCGCCTTCCTCTGGCCATGGTTCATCTAATTCAATCTCTTTACCCAGGATAAATATACGGGGCAGGTCAAAATATTTACTGCCCGCAAATTTTTTCGCAAGTTTATGTCCGTGCTCTTTGGAGACCTTGGTAGCCAGGGCTGGTTTTTTTTTCGTGGCCAAGGCGGTTATGGCTGTCTCAAGCTGAAGCAGGTTTTTCCCCTGGCCAAAAATTGCTTCGCCAATACCTGTACGCAAGCCCCGTTGATGATCGATTTTCAGGCCATGACTTAAGGTTTCGTATGGCTGTAAAGAAATTTCAGTGCAAGCCTCTGAAATTGATTTTTGGCCGGAGGCCACTTGCTTAAGAAGTGATAAGAGGTCTGATTTTAACATTTTTCCAATTTTTTGCCATTCAACCCTTCATGGGGAAGCGTATTTAATTTGCTGCTTCGCCAAGAATTTTTATTTAGCCGCAAACATACACAGACAAACGCAGAGTTTAACAAGGAGGGGTCAGCATTGCAGCATTTCAATTTCTATATTAAATGTCGAGTCAAGAAGTGTTTATGTAGGGTCCAAGGCTATCTCATCTAATTTTAAAGAATAATCTCGCGCAAAGACGCCAAGGAAAAGACATTTTTGTTCGGCTTGAGTTCCAAGCCGAACAAAAACCCCTCGGCCCGAAGGGCCGAAAGGCTTTGATCTGGGTTTAGTCTAAAGCCAGATCAAAAAACTTTGCACCTTGGCGGCTTGGCGCGAGGTTTTCTCTTAAACCTGATGTCGGAGCACTATTAACAGGCGCTTCTTTGATGGGCAAGTCTTAAACAGCAACAAAACTCCATCCTGAACCCAACAAACTCAAAATGCCGGGATTGCAATTGTCCTTCAATAAGTTTATGGGCAAAGGCTATGGCCGAGAAAACTATTTTGTTTATTTCCCGTGCAGATCAGGTCACGCCGCTGTTCGCTCAATTTAAGGAACATGGCCTGGGAGTTATTATGAGCGACTCCTTGTCTAGCGCACTCAAGGTTATTGAACAGAAGAAACCGGTTTTGATTTTTTCTCAAGTGAGACTGCCAGGATACAGGATTGAGGACTTGCTGCATAAAATATCAGGGCTAAATTATAAAGTTGATGTAGTTGCATTTACCGAACAAGGCTCGGCGAGTGAAGCCAAGAGGATTTTGGAGTTAGGGGCCAAGGATTATTGGCTTACTCCTTTAATCTGGGATAAGATAAAGGCCATTTTACCTCAGAAAAAGTCTCGAGCGACAAAAGATATTCGTCCAAAAAGTACGGCAAAATTTGAAATAATCGGCGAACATCCAAGCATAAAAAATGTTTTGGCCTTGGCCCGTAGAGTTGCTAACTCGAAGGCGACCGTGCTTATTTCTGGAGAGTCCGGCACAGGTAAAGAGTTGTTTGCCCGGTACCTGCATTATCAAAGTTCCAGGGCAGAGATGCCATTTGTAGCCATAAATTGCGCGGCCCTGCCTGAACATCTTTTGGAAAGTGAGCTTTTTGGGCATGAAAAGGGAGCCTTTACTGGCGCCATTAGCCGTAAGCTGGGGAAGTTTGAGCTGGCCAGTGGAGGAACCATCCTTTTGGATGAGATTACAGAAATGGACATGTCTTTGCAGGCAAAGTTGCTTAGAGTTTTGCAGGAAAATGAAATCGACCGGGTGGGAGGAACAGAGACTATCAAGGTAGATGTACGTGTGCTAGCCACTACCAATAGAGATGTAGAGGAATGCGTGCAAAAAAAAGAGTTCAGGCAGGATCTTTTTTATCGTTTAAATGTGATCCCGTTGAAGCTTCCTCCTCTAAGGGAGAGAGGCAGTGATGTTTTGTTGTTAGCCGAATATTTTGTGCGTAAATTTTGTCGAGAGTATGGCGTGTCTCCTCTAGAGTTTTCTGAACAGGCCAAAAAATGGCTCATGGATTATGATTGGCCGGGCAATGTGCGTGAATTGCAAAATCTTATGGAAAGGGCGGTACTTTTGGCCGGAAAAGGAAAGATTGAAGTCAAGCACTTTCTGCTGGAAGGCGAAGAGTGGCCTGATGAGATATGTTTAGAGGAAAAGAAACCACCTATAGAGAAACAAGATTTTTCAGAAAAAAATGATGAAGTTTTGCCTTTGCACGAGATGGAAAAGAGGATGATTCTAAAAAGCTTGCAAAAAACCGGTGGAAACAGGACGCAGGCCTCGGAACTACTCGGTATTTCAGTGCGCACATTACGTAATAAGCTGAATGAATATCGCAAACAGGGCTTGGTTATCCCTTAACTCTCTTGATTAGCAAAATGCTCGATGCTTCTAAACCTCATGACAAGTCACTTTTTCTGGAGAAGGAGATAGATTCTTCTTTTGTGGCCCGGAAAAGGCTTTTTATCGGCCTGATTACAGGCACATCCATTTTAATCTGTATATCTTTGGTCCTACTTTGGATTATTCCCTATGTAGGCTTAAAGAATATTCACCCTTTGGCCCCTTGGATTTTAGGTTTTCTGGTTTTAGGCCTGATTGTCTTTATTGCCTGGGCCTCTTTGGGGCTGATCATAAATATCCTCCTGGGTAAAAATATTTTCTTTTCGCAAAAATTGCGCGGCTTATCCATAAAGTTTTTTTTACCTTTGATGACATTACTTGGTCGGCTGCTCGGTATCCCGAAACAAAAAGTGCGCGCTTCTTTTATCAAGGTAAATAACGAACTGGTAAGCGCTGAGCATAAACAATACGCTTCAAATGATGTGCTCATGCTCATGCCTCATTGCTTGCAAAGCAGTTCGTGCAAGATCAGGCTGACCTACGATATCTTCAACTGTAAACGTTGCGGTAAATGTCCCATTGCCGGATTGTTGGATTTAAGTGAAAAATATGGGGTCAAGCTGGCTATTGCTACCGGCGGGACCATTGCCAGGCGAATAGTTGTTCAGGCCAGGCCAAAATTTATTATTGCTGTGGCCTGTGAACGGGATTTGGCCAGTGGTATTCAAGATACTTATCCTATCCCTGTTTATGGCATCCTCAATCTAAGACCCAGTGGCCCGTGCATAGATACACTGGTCCTTCTTGACCATGTGCAGTGGGTTTTAAACAAGTTTGTCCTGCCCTTGTCTAAAAGATGAAGCCAACAAACGCACGCCAGCTGGCCCTAAAAATCCTGTCTCAAGTACTAAACAGTCGCAGGGAACTGCAAGCTAGCCTGGATGAACATTTGAGAAAAGTAGCCAGAGATGAAGACAAGGGGCTGATAACTGAGCTTTGTTATGGATACTTGCGTTTGAAAGGTCGTGTTGACCATCTCCTTTCCCTCTATCTTAAGACTCCGGAAAAGTTGCCCCCAAAAGTAAGGTTAATTTTGGGGCTGGCTGGTTATGAACTCTTGTTTTTAAAAATCCCTGCTTATGCGTCCGTGTCCTGGGCTGTGGCAGCTGTAAAAAAAGGTTTCGGGCAGGGACTGGCTAATGTGGCCAATGCGGTACTACGCAAGCTATCCAGGTTGGATGCTCATGATGAGAGGCTGTTTAGGCAGGATAATCCACCAAGAAATATTTTTTTGTCCAGATATTACTCTTGTCCGGAGTGGATTGTTAATCTGTGGCTGAAAGCCTATGGTCAGGAATTTACCCGGAATATTCTGGAGCAAAGTATTGCCAAACCGCCTCTGGGTATCAGGATTGACGCTGACGCCAGTGAATTCTTTTCCTGGAGTGAATTTCTCACAGAGGCAGCAGACGTGATTTTAGCTCATCACCCTCCTATTGTAGCCTTGCGCCAACTCAACCATTCAACCAATCAACTACTCAACCACATAACTTATTCCAGGCAAAGTTATGCTGGCCAGGAGGTTATTTTAGAGCTTGATCCCAAAAGCTGGCCAGAGCCCATCTGGGATGCCTGTGCAGGTCGGGGAGGAAAAACATTTCTCTTGCATAGGCTGGGGCGCAAGGTGCTAGCCAGTGATGTGCATTTGGGCCGGATCAAAGGATTAAAGGGTGAAGCCAGGCGTTTAAAGTCAACTTTCCCCTATTTTGTGGGGTCTAGTTTTTATCCTCCACTGAAGATACGCCCGTCAACAATTTTGCTCGATGTGCCTTGCTCAGGTCTTGGGGTCTTAAGCCGTCGGCCAGATATTAAGTGGAAAAGAAAGCCAAAAGATATTCAAAAGGTTATATCGGTTCAGTCCAGAATGCTTAAATGTGCTGCCAGCCTTCTACCTCGAGGTGGAGAGCTTATCTATGTTACCTGTACCTTGAATCCAGATGAAAACGAGGAACAAATCAAAAGGCTGGTTAAAGAAAACAAATCCTTGCAACTTATACGGACCTTTCAAACCGATGAGCAAAAGGGGCTAAAGGAGTTCTTTTTTGGAGCAAGGCTTAGGAAGAAGAAGTTAGGAGATTAGGAAGTTGGGAAGTTAGGAAGGTAACTGCCTAAGCTCCCAGCAAAGAGTAAATTTTATCCAGGTCTAAATTCTGGCGGACGATATCTGCCAGGCGTTCTAAAGCAGGCTCCAGATCATAGTGGCTCTGGATGTGTTTTAGAGGGGAGAGTCCTTTTTGGGCTCTTACTTTGTCCAGCCAAAACCGCCGAAATGCATCACTGTCAAAGATGCCATGAACATAAGTGCCCCAGATACTTCTGTTTTTTAAACCATAACCTAATGGTTTCTGCTCGTTACTAACGATGACAGGATTCAGATTGGCTAGGGGGTGGCTTTTTCCGTGATGGATTTCATAGCCTTTGATGGGGATTTTATTTTCGTACCATACGCCTTGGACCTGAGAGAGGGTTTTTTCCGGTGACAGGACAGTTATAATTGGAAGTAAGTTTAGTCCAGGTATTTCAGCTTTGTCAGACTCAATCTTGTGCGGATCTTTAATCTTTGTCCCCAGCATTTGAAAACCACCGCAAATACCGACCAGCTCTTTTTTCTCATCAAGAGTGAAATCTAAAATAGCCTGCACAAACCCCTTGTCCTGTAAGAATTTAAGATCAGCAAAGACATTTTTGCTGCCCGGCAGGATAAGGGCGTCCATCTGTTTTATATCTGTTGCAGATTTTAAAATGATTACCTCTGAGTCAGGTTCAAGGTAGAGGGGATCAATATCATTGAAATTAGAAATGTGTGGAAGGTCCACGACTCCTATGACTACTTTGTCTGCACACTTTGTCCTGCCTTGTCGGGAAAGGCTGAGCTTATCTTTGAAGCTTACGGAATCTTCCTCCGGCAGACCCAGCCTGTCAATATAAGGGACAATGCCCAGGAAAGGCTTGCCTGTTGATAGTGAGCAAAAGTCCAATGCGTGCTTCAGCAAGTCTTTTTGCCCGCGAAATTTATTGATGACCAGGCCACAGATTAAATCCTGCTCCCATTTGTCAAGAAGGGCCAGAGTGCCCACAAAAGAGGCAAATATACCTCCTCTGTCTATATCTCCGACAAGCAAGACCTTGGCCTCAGCGTATCTGGCCATACACATGTTTACTATGTCGTGGCTTTTTAAGTTAATTTCAGCCGGGCTTCCCGCTCCTTCTAAAATTATAATTTCAAATTCGCTGGCCAGTTGGTCAAATGCGTCTTGTGCTGCCCGGAAGGCTTTTGGCTTGAACCGGATATATTCGTTGACATTCATATTGCCTACAGGCTTGCCCATGACAATAATCTGGGACCCTGTTTCAGAATTGGGTTTGAGCAAAACAGGGTTCATGCGCACATCCGGGTCCAGGCGACAGGCCTGTGCCTGGACTACCTGGGCTCTGCCCATCTCCAACCCTTCCCGGGTGACAAACGAATTCAGAGACATGTTTTGGGCCTTAAACGGGGCAACTTTAAAGCCATCCTGAAGAAAAATTCGTCCCAGGGCAGCAGCAAGGATACTTTTGCCGGCATTGGAACTGGTCCCCTGGACCATGATCGCTTTTGCTTTTCTTTTTTGGTGACGGATCCGTTGTGAAGTCGGGAAGTTGGGAAGGTTGGAGGTTGGGAAGATGAGAGCATGAGAAGATGAGAGATCAGATAAGATAGATTTCAAGCTTTTGACCAGGGCCTGGTTTTGTTCAGGCGTTTTTATTGCCAGGCGGAAAAATTTAGAGCCCAACCCCTTAAAGTTGGTACATGTGCGGATAAGAATTTTTTGAGGCAGTAATTTTTCGGCCAGGTAGGTAGAGGCAAGGTTCTTTTTATTGAGTTTGACCAGGATAAAATTGGCTTGGCCAGGGAAAATCGTCAGTTCTGGGAGCTCTTTTAGATCCGAGATAAATTTTTCCTTGAATTCGGGCAGAGTTTTATGGGTCTGGCGAACGAAGTTTTGGTCATTCAAGGCACCAGCAGCAATTTTTTGGGCCAGGAAGTTAACCGACCAGGGTGGAAGAAAATTTTCTATTTTTCGGGCAAGTGGTTTGCGGGCGATGGCCAGTCCAACCCTTAGACCTGGTAGCGCAAAAAATTTGGTCAAAGAGATAATCGTGACTACATTGGGCAGGGAGAATAAAAACATGCGCGAAATGGACGGCGCAAAATCTGCAAAGGCCTCGTCGACAACAAAAAAACTTTGGGGATGATTTTGGGCCAGGCTGGCTAGCTTTTGGGCAGGGATTGTCTGCCCTGTGGGATTGTTGGGTTGCCCAAGGAAGACCAGGGCCGGCTCTTTTAGAGATTGTTCCAGCTCCTGCAAATCCAGTTGAAAATCATTTTCCTCTTTCAGGTAGATATATTTTATCCCTAGTCCATATATATCTGCTATACGTTCATATTCTACGTAAGAAGGTACCGGGATAACGGCCTGGCGTACAGGGAATAATCTGGGTACCACAGAGAGTATCTCTGATGCCCCATTACCTACAACAATTTCTTCTGGGCTAACCCCGTAAAAACTAGCTGCGCTTTGTTTGAGTTCCAGGTTGTGGGGGTCTGGATAATGGGCGATTTGCCATAAATTTTCAGCCATCATCTGGCCAACCCATTCTGGCGGGCCAAGAGGATTGATGCTGGCGGAAAAGTCTAAAATTTCCTGAGGCGAACAACCAATCCGCTTGGCTGCCGCCCAGATATTTCCTCCGTGCATAGAAATACAGTGTAGGGCTTAAAGGTTAGGGTATCAAGTCAAACTCGTTTCGATTTAAACACAACAATTCGTTTGACGCAACTTTAGAGCCAGTGGCTGAACCCTATGCTTATCCGCTGGTTGAAAGTGTTGGTTTCTGAAATGCATTACAAAAGGCTTGGGTAAACCATCTAATGCACTTTTTAACCGCAGACCCACGCAGACTAACGCAGACATTCTTGTTCGGCAGACGTTGCCGAACAAAAACCTGACGGCCTTTCAGGCCGTGGTTAAGGTTAGTAACTATTAGTTTCCAGGTGTGCTGATAGCCGTATCCGATACGACAAGAATCGAAACTCAAATATCCTTCCCGGCCTTTCAGGCCGGGACAGCAGCGCGACCGGCAAGTCGCAGGACGCGCTTGTCTGCGTCCATCTGCGTGGGTCTGCGGTTAAAATATGAGCTTTTATAAATAAAAAGGCCGGAACTTGTCCGGCCTTTTTCGGTATCTTTGTTTATTTTGTTTATATAGTTTTATATTAGTACATGCCGCCCATTCCGCCGCCAGGCATTGGAGGCATATCTTTCTTTTCTTCAGGTTTTTCAGCAATGGCTGCCTCAGTTGTCAGGAGCAAGGAAGCTACAGAAGCAGCGTTCTGGAGAGCGATACGAGTTACCTTCTTAGGATCAATTACACCGGCTTTGATGAGATCCTCAAACTCTCCAGTGGCAGCATTAAAGCCTTCGCCATCCTTGCCTTCTTTAACCTTTTCGATGATTACTGCGCCTTCAAAGCCAGCATTGCGGCAGATTTGACGCAGAGGAGCCTGGATAGCCTTGCGGACAACTTCTACACCTGCGGCTTCGTCATCATCTGCAGGCTTTACGTCGTCCAGGCAGTTCATAGACCTGATCAAGGCAACGCCACCGCCAGGTACAATACCTTCTTCTACTGCAGCCCGAGTTGCATTCAAGGCATCCTCGACGCGAGCTTTCTTCTCTTTCATCTCGGTCTCGGTGGCTGCGCCAACATTGATTACAGCTACGCCGCCAACGATTTTGGCCAAGCGCTCCTGCAATTTTTCACGATCGTAGTCAGAGGTGGTCTCTTCAATTTCAGCCCGGATCTGTTTAACCCTGGCCTTGATATCTTCAGGCTTACCAGCGCCGTCAACAATGGTGGTGTTCTCTTTGTCGATGACAACGCGTTTGGCCTGACCCAGATCATTGATGGTGATGTTTTCCAGCTTGATGCCAAGGTCTTCAGAAACAACCTGACCACCGGTTAAGATGGCAATGTCCTGCAACATGGCTTTGCGGCGTTCACCAAAGCCAGGAGCCTTAACAGCAGCTACCTGCAAGGTGCCGCGCAGTTTGTTTACTACCAGTGTGGCCAGTGCTTCGCCTTCTACATCCTCAGCAATAATGACCAGAGGCTTGCCCATCTTGGCTACCTGCTCGAGGACAGGCAAGAGATCTTTCATGTTGGAGATCTTTTTCTCATTGATGAGAATCAGAGGCTCATCCAGCTCGCAGACCATCTTTTCTGGGTCGGTAACAAAGTATGGGGAAAGATATCCGCGATCAAACTGCATACCCTCAACCACATCCAGGGTGGTCTCCAGGCCTTTGGCCTCTTCAACAGTAATAACGCCTTCTTTACCAACCTTGTTCATGGCCTCGGCAATAATGTTACCGATGGTGGCGTCATTGTTGGCTGAAATGGTTCCAACCTGGGCGATTTCTTTTTGATCGCGGGTAGGTTTGGCAATCTTTTCCAGCTCAGCAACAACTGCATCAACGGCCTTGTCAATACCGCGCTTAATAGCCATGGGATTGCGGCCAGCAGCTACGAGTTTCAGGCCTTCGGTGAAGATAGCTTGGGCGAGAACAGTTGCTGTGGTGGTACCGTCACCAGCAACATCACTTGTCTTGCTGGCTACTTCTTTAACCATCTGGGCTCCCATGTTCTCGAACTTGTCTTCGAGCTCGATTTCTTTGGCTACGGTAACACCATCCTTAGTAATTAATGGAGAGCCAAAAGACTTTTCAATTACTACGTTGCGGCCTTTGGGGCCCAGTGTTACTTTTACAGCTTCAGCTAGGGCGTCTACACCTTTTTTAAGTTTTTCCCGTGCCTTAGCATCAAACTTTATAATTTTTGCAGACATATTTTCTCCTCCTTAATATTTTGTTGTTGCTTTAGCTTTCGATGATAGCCAAAATATCGTCTTCGCGCATTACCAGATGTTCAACACCATCAATTTTGACTTCAGTGCCGGCATATTTGTTGAATAAGATTTTATCCCCTGCCTTGACGCTCATAGGGATGGTTTTGCCATCATCGGCTATTTTGCCAGGGCCTACAGCAACAACTTCACCCTTGATGGGCTTTTCTTTTGCAGTATCAGGAATGATGATTCCACCTTTGGTTACTTCCTCTTCTTCCAAACGTTTAACCAGAACACGATCGTGTAAAGGTTTTAAGTTCATGCTATTCACCTCCATTTGAGTTTTAAAATTTCCTGTTCCTCAAAGTCGTCCCGCCATATAAACATCGTATTAGCACTCGTCAAGAGTGAGTGCTAATAAAATTTTAAAATTTTTTCTTGATGAGAAAAATTGCCAAAGTTATTAGGTGGTTATGTAATTGGGAGTTTGAGTAGACAAGCAAGGAACGTGGGAGGAATGGCGTTAAAAAGAATAGTTTTCAAGCTCCGGGAAATAACGATTTTTCGCAAAATTTTGACAAAACCTAAAGTTTTGGGCAGCTAGTTTGGTTGGGTACTAAATAATAACGAGATGATGCACAAGGAAAAGTTTTGTTTTTGTAAAAAATTATTCATTCTTACAGGGTCTGTGGCCAAACCCTTTTACTGATTAGGTTCTTTCAGTCTTGGTTTCTTTCATGCTGGTGCAAAGGCTTGGACATGTTCTCAAAACTTGCTTGCGGCCAGAGTATAATGGGATACTTTGGGTTATCGAATATTCTTTTAATGAAGGATAGTCTATGTAAAATTTCGCAAAATGTTTAACCCATTCCCCCGATGCTCTGTTTTTTCCGCAAGCTTCATCAAGATGGGTTACCCAAGCCATTTGCAATGCACTTCACAAACCAAGACTTTCAATTAGGGGGTAGGATGTGGGTTGGCCACAGGCTCTATAGTCAAGAGTCTTTTTGACCCACCTTTAGTCCTCGGCACTAAGAAATTAAGGCAGGAGATATAATTATGCTGGATATTAGGTTTATTCGGAAAAATTTTGATTTGGTTGTGAAAGCACTACAACAGAGAAATTCCAGTCTGGACCTTGCAGAGTATCAAGATCTGGATAATAAGCGCAGGACTCTGCTGCAAGAGGTTGAAGCCTTAAAAATGGAGCGTAACAGGGCTTCGGAGCAGGTGGCCAGGATGAAAAAGCAGGGCCAGGACCCCGGTGATCTTTTTGCCGAACTTGGCCGCTTGTCGCAGAAGATCAAAGAGTTGGACAAGCAACTAAAGCAGGTTGAAGAAGAAGTTCAGGAGTGGATTTTGTCCATTCCGAATATACCCCACGAAAGTGTGCCCGTGGGCAAAGATGAGCAGGACAATAAAGAGGAGAAAAAATGGGGAGACAAGCCCTCGTTTGATTTTGCGCCCAAAGAACACTGGGAAATCGGGGTCAGTTTGGGCGGGCTGGATTTTGATCGCGCAGCCAAGATAACCGGCTCTAGATTTGCCCTTTATTGGGGCTGGGCAGCTCGTTTAGAGCGGGCATTGATTAATTTTATGCTTGATGTGCAGACTAATGAAAACGGTTACACAGAAGTCTTGCCTCCTGTTATTGTTAATCGTGCAAGCATGACAGCAACCGGGCAGTTGCCTAAATTTGAGCAGGACTTGTTCAAACTAGAAAACTGGGATTATTATTTAATTCCTACGGCTGAAGTGCCTGTGACCAATATCCATCGAAATGAAGTTTTGGAGGAAAAGGATCTACCCTTGGCCTATGTCGCCTATACTCCCTGTTTTCGTTCTGAGGCCGGTTCATATGGCAAGGACACCAAAGGTATTATCAGACAGCATCAATTTAACAAGATAGAGTTGGTCCGCTTTGTCCATCCTGATAACTCCTATCAGGAATTAGAAACTTTGCTCGGACATGCGGAAAGTATTTTGCAGAAACTGAAACTACATTATCGGGTGGTCACGCTATGTACCGGAGACTTAGGCTTTTCCGCTGCCAAGACCTACGACATAGAAGTCTGGCTGCCCGGCCAGGGCAAGTATAGAGAGATATCTTCATGTTCCAATTTTGAAGATTTTCAGGCCAGGCGGGCCAATATCAAGTTTAAACCCAAGAACAGTAAAAAAGCCCGTTTTGTCCACACCTTAAATGGCTCTGGATTGGCTGTGGGCAGGACCATGGTGGCAATCCTTGAAAATTATCAGCAAGCCGATGGTAGCGTGCTTGTTCCGGAAGTGCTACGGCCATATTTGGGTGGATTGGAAAAAATTGAGCCCAAAAAAGAAAAATAATCTTGACATTTTCATTGGAGAGCAATAAAGAGGTTTCTTCTTTGGTTGGGCCGTTAACTCAGTCGGTAGAGTATCTGCCTTTTAAGCAGAGAGTCGCAGGTTCGATCCCTGCACGGCCCACCATTTTTTATGTCCCCCTTTTAATGTCCCCATCGTCTAGTGGCCTAGGACGCCGGCCTCTCACGCCGGTAACGGGGGTTCAAATCCCCCTGGGGACGCCAAGAAAATCAAATAGATAGAAGATAATCCAAAAAGGCCAAAGTAAAAGTTGGCACTTTTGGTTGGAAAATAATTCTAAGCCTCTAACCACCAGGTTAGAGGCTTTTTTATGTCAAATAAGAGCTTACACCTACTTTTAATCTAGCCATTAAACCCCTTTTCCTGAGCATAGTCCGGGAGCTTTCTTGGTATTGTATAGCCCAACTCCCAACTCGGGCGGCCAGCAAGAACCTCTGTGCCTCAGGGCCATCTCATCTAACTTTAAAGAATAATTTCGCGCCAAGCCGCAAAGACGCCAAGGAAAAGAGATTTTTTGTTCAGCTTGAGTTCCAAGCCGAACAAAAGCCCCTCGGCCCGAAGGGCCGAAAGCCCTTGAGCTGGGTTTAATCTAAAGCCAGCTCAAAAAAACTTTGCGTCTTTGCGGCATGGCGCGAGGTAGTATTTTTTAACATATTGAAAGTATAGCACAGTTAGATGAGATAGCCCTTCTGTGTCTCCGCGTCTATTGCGACCAACGTGAGCGGGCAAGAGATTCAAAAATTAGCTGGGAAAGCGTCAGTGCTCCTAGTCGGATACGCCCGGCTAAATTTCTATTCACCTACTCAACCTCTCACCTACTCCCCTTACTAAACCAAAGTGCAGCCATCGGCTGCGCCCACGAATGCATCTCCCATGCCCTGAGTCTTTAGAGTCGACTCCCTCTCTTCCTTCCATTTGGGTTTGAGTATTTCATTTCGCTTTTTGCCAGTATGAAGAGAGCAAATTAGTTTTGGCCTGACAATCGCTGAATTTTACAAAAAAAGATGCAAAATCGAGTTATTTTTCAAATGAAACAAGCTAAATTTAAAATTTAATAATTTTTCAGACAGGACAATGAAAGTAGTGTTTGCTCAATTTTTTTTCAAGTTGATCGCCTAATATTTTATCAATTTTTTTAAAGCTTCAAGAACAAATTTATCTTAAATTGCAAGGCATATTTTTTTTAGTTTGATTTTATCAATTTATGACTATGTAGTTGATATTCATTATAAAAATGTGATAAAAAGGCTAAGATAAATTCCAAAAAAATAATTTTATTTAATTTTTTAAAAAATTATTATTGAATTAGGCGTTGTTATTAATACACTATTAGTGTAGTCTTAATTTTTTAAAATATACTTGCTTGTATTGAAATAATTTATAATGCATTAACTGCACATAATTTATCATATTTTTTGACGAAAGGAGAGGGCTTTAATAGTCGGAGACTCCACTTGTTTCTTAGGCCCGCTAATGTCTCGCTGTTAAATAGTGAAGGAGAGAACTATATGACAAAATATTTTTTTGGTTTGTGTTGCCTTGTTTATTATTCGCTGGCAGGGGGGTTGTACGCCTTTCAAACTCCTGGAACGGTTGTTTTAGACGGAAGCGGATCTGTCCTCCGGGCAGGAGTGCAGCAGGCAAGTGCTTCCATGCAAGGGCCTTCTGGCTCTCTTCCTCTTACAGGGCAGCAACTCCTTGGAACCTTTACTCCTGCTCAGCAGCAGGTCATTAAGCAGAAAGTGCAAGAACAAGGTGGGGGACTTACCCCAGAGGCTGTAGATGCAATAAAAAATAATCCTGAATTTAAGGGATTAAAGCCGGCCGAAGTTGAAGAAGGGAAAAGATTGATTGAGTCTCTGGAGAAGAAAGGTCAAAAACAGCAACCCTCACAAACTCCGGATGTGAATGGAAAAAAGATCGATGATGTTGTTTCTCTTTTTCGACAATATCTAACGAACAAGACAGGTGTCTTAAAGGTCAGCACCGAGTTAAGGCCATTTGGGTACAATCTTTTTCAGCATGGCCTTGCCAAGCCTATACCTGCCCAGCCTGTGGCCCCTGATTATATTATAGGTCCCGGAGATGAGGTCCAGGTTTTTGTCTGGGGACGGATCAACACGCAATACACCCTGCGTGTTGGCGCGGATGGACGAATTATGTTTCCACAAATCGGTCCGTTAACAGTTGCCGGCATGCGTTATGAGCAGATGGAAAAATTTCTTGTCAAGCAGGCTACCAGGATTACCGGGACAGACGTGGCTATTACTCTCTCCAGGCTGCATCAATTTCAGGTTTTTGTACTGGGTGAAGTACAAAGGCCCGGTCCATATAATCTTACAGCTATGACCACTATGCTGGATGCCCTGATAGCGGCTGGCGGGTCAACAGGGCGCGGCTCCCTGAGAAAAATTTCTTTAAAAAGGGAAAATGAAACCATAAGTGTGTTAGACTTATATGATTTGCTCCTTGATGGAGATAAAAGCAAGGATAGGCGACTTAGAAATGGAGACATTGTTTTTGTGCCCTTGGCTGGCCCTCTGGTGGGTATTGCTGGCAATGTCAGAAGGCCCGGCATTTATGAACTCAAGCAAGAGACAAACCTGGTCGAGGCTTTAGAGTTGGCCGGTGCCTTAACGCCTGTGGCCTGGAAACAGATGATTCAGGTGGAAAGGGCTGAGAAGCACGCATGGAAAAAGGTAGTGGATATAAATGCCAGGGATTTGAAAAATTTAAAAGAACTTTCCATGCAGGATGGGGATTTGATTAAAGTATTTTCCATTATTCCTGAGACAGCCAACAGGGTTGAGCTCTATGGCAATGTTTTGCGGCCCGGCACATATGCCTGGCATCCAGGCCTGACCTTACGTGAGATAATCAAAGGTCCTGAGAGCCTGCAGCCTGACAGCTGTTTTGATTATGCGTTGATTAAAAGGGCTGTTCAGCCAACAGGAGGAGTAAAGCTTGTCCCTTTTAATCTGGCCCGGATTGTTCTGGCAAAGGGGGCGGATTTAGAGCTCCAGCCCCTTGACCGGATATATGTTTTTTCCAAGTGGTTTTTTGAATCCAAGCCAACTGTTGTCATCAAAGGTAAGGTGCGAAAGCCAGGAACATATCAAATCCCTGAAAAGGGTTTTCGCATCAAGGATTTGATTTTGCAGTCAGGTGGGTTGGCAAAAGATGCCTACTTAGAAAAGGCAGAGCTTTATCGTATAGACAAAAAACAAAGAAAAAAATCGTTAGTATTATTTGATTTAAAAAAGGCATTACTGGGCGTCCAAGAACATAATCTACTTTTAAAGGACGGGGATCAGATTGTTGTTCACTCTATATCAGAGTATATGCCAGAACAGACAGTGACTATTTATGGGGAAGTGAACAAGCCTGGCACATATCCTTTTGTGGAGGGGATGACAGTTAAAGACCTGGTTTTTGCCGGGGGCAATGTTAAAGATTCTGCTTACTTAAAGGAAGGAGAAGTATTTTCTTATAAAATCATCAACAATACCCTGGCAGAGTATGAGCATCGGGTTATAAATCTTGAGCTGGCATTTAGTGATGAACCTCAGCACAATATTCTACTTCATCCGTATGATAAGATTTTTATCAAAAAGATAGCTGATTGGGGCAGAGAAAAATACGTAGAGATTGAAGGGGAAGTTATTTTTCCTGGCAAATATTTAATTAAAAAAGGCGAAAGGTTGTCATCTTTAATCAAGCGTGCAGGTGGTTTCACCAAAAACGCTTACCTGAGAGGCGCTCTTTTTACTAGAGAACGGGTGCGTAAGTTGCAGCAAAAACGCCTCAATGAGATGGTCGATAAGCTGGAACAGGAATTATTATCCGCGGGCAGTGCTAAAACTTCCACTGCTCTTACGGGTGATGAGTCAAAGATTTATCTGCAAGAGAGCAAAATAAATGAGAAATTTCTGGCCAGGCTCAGGGAAGTAAAGGCCAAAGGTAGGCTGGTTATAGACATAAAACCTTTAGCAGAATTTAAAGATTACTCGGATGATGTGGAACTAGAAGACGGAGATAAGCTCAATATTCCACAAAATCCGGCGACCGTGCAGGTTCTTGGCGCGGTGTATAATCAAACAGCTTTTATCTTCCGGCATGGGAAAAAGATATCCGGTTATATTGATTTGGCAGGAGGATACTCCCAAAACGCGGACAAAGACGCGACTTATATTCTCAAAGCAGATGGCAGCGCTGTAAGACCGCATAAAGGCCTCACCTGGGGATTCCAGTGGAATGAACGCTTAAATCGCTGGGAGCGCTCGCATCGTTTCAACATTGAACCGGGAGATACCATTATAGTGCCGGAAAAATTGGACCGCATCGCCTGGCTCAGATCAACAAAAGACATTACACAAATCCTCTTTCAGCTCGCCGTAACAACAGGTGTGATTATGACGACATTATTTTAAACTGTTCGACGTGAAGATACCTCTGCGAAAAATTCAAATTTTGTGATTATGAATTCCAAAGCGGAAAATCGAAATTTTAGGGTGTTAAATGCGGAATGCTGGATGTTTCAGAGTACGATTGGTTACGGTTCTGTTAAACAACTTTAAATCGAAAGATAACGTCGAACTTCGAAGGTTGAGCGTTGAACTTATAATTTTGATAACTTTATTTTTGTTAACTTTTAACAGAGCTGAGCTAAAGGCAGAGGAACTTCCTCTGTATCTCACTTATGCAGCAGATGATTTTCCTGCCTCAATGGTTTTGCCAAAAGGCCAGTTGGAATTAGACCTGCGGTATGCTTTTTTCAATGATGCTGTAGATGTGTTCGGTTTTAGAGAAAAGGAGAAGGATAAGCTGGCAGTGAGCAGCAATTTTTCCTTTGGGGATTATAGAGCATTAAGCCTTGGCGTACATTATGGCTTGACTCACCATTTGATGCTCTCTTTTGACTATGATTATCGTACCCTTGGTTATCAGGGCGTGGACTTAAATTTCTCCGGCTTAAAGTTTTCAGCCAGATATTCTTTGAATGGCTGTTTTGCCGTGGATATAGGGGTAAAATATGATCAGACAAAGGACACCTCTGTCACAAATGTTGAATATATCAATTACTATTTGCATAAGTTCAAATCAAATTTAAATCTGGAAGTAGATAGTCAATATGTGTGGTATGTTTTAACGTATCCTGATATGGTAGTTCGTTATGGCCTGCCTAAAACAGCAGAACCTGAATTGAGGATGGAAGATTTGCAGGACTATACAGGATACCTACGCTTTACGCTGGGCAAAGCGTGGGAAAAGTTTTATCCGAATATTTTTTTTGAATTTGGTTATACGCATATAGATACTAAAATGGATACTAATTTAAAGGATATGATTCCGGATGGTTACAGGTCATATTTGCCTGACTTTCCTTTGGATATGTCAAGAGAGGAGAAATATATAAGTGCTGGTTTTTCTTTGTTCTTTCAGACTCCTTATGATACCATAACTCATATTGAATATACTTACATGTATCTTTTTAGGGATGCAGACATCAATTATGCTCCGAAAAATCAAATAATTAGAGCGGGAATTGCTTATCTTTTGACCCAAAATATCATCCTGCATGTAGGTGGAACTTATCTTCACAGTCAATTTAACGGAGTTGTTCCGTTTTTATATAATAAATATACACAAACAACCTTTGATCATCCTTATGGTTGGGCAGAGGTGGGTGTGAGTTATCTTTTTTAGGCCTCATGTTAAGAGAATTTGACTTCGAGGAAATTGGAGAACTGCTAAGGTCGAAACGAATTTTTATATAGTTGGTGCTGGGTCGGCATATTTCAAAGAAACAACCTACGAAAGTCGAATAGGATATAAGTGGCTAATCTGTTTAAAAAGGGGTTTTTAAGATGAAAGGCTTGAAATTTTTGGCTTGGCTTTGTGCATGTGGTCTTATCTCTTTAACTGCTGCTTGCGGCGGGGGAGGTGGGGGCGAAGATGGCATAACGACTTCAACTCTAAGCGGTGGTCAGGTTATAGACGGCTATCTAAGTGGAGCAACTGTATGTGTTGATTATGATAATGATGGTCAGTGTGATTCAGACACTCAAACAACCGACCAGAATGGAACTTATAATAGTTTTACTATTCCAACTACTTATTATGCAAATGCAACATTATTGGCATTTGGCGGTTTCGATACCTCGACCAATCAAACTTTTGAGGGCGTACTGATGGCCCAGCCGGGTTCAAACAATATCACACCGTTGACCACACTTATTGCGGTAAATCCAGAAATTGAACAGTCTCTAACGGACTTGGGAGTTACTGCGGATGCTGATTATGTTTCAGGAAGTATTAATGGAGCTTATGTTCAGTTAGCCTTGATGGTTGCTTCGTCATTACAGGTCATGGCAACTACAACTAACATTAGCGATTCAGCAATTTTGGCTAAAGGTACTGAACAACTGGCGAACGCGCTCAATGATAGTCTTAAAACTATATTTTCTAATAATAATGAACTGGCAGACATTAGTGATAGTGAAATGGGGGGTATTTTCGCCAATGCAACAAGAGATGGGCTTCAAGGATTAAATACTGCTACAGAAAATAATGAAGACTATAACACTCTCCTCAATATGAATGCAACATCGATTGCCAATTTAGACCTGACCTCCCAGTTTACAAATATAGCTAACGCCGTTGATCAAAATTCCACTGCCTTACTGGATACGCTCGTA
Organism: Desulfovulcanus ferrireducens; assembly: GCF_018704065.1. Taxonomy (NCBI): domain Bacteria; kingdom Pseudomonadati; phylum Thermodesulfobacteriota; class Desulfovibrionia; order Desulfovibrionales; family Desulfonauticaceae; genus Desulfovulcanus; species Desulfovulcanus ferrireducens. The sequence continues at coordinate 27,667 of NZ_JAGUQP010000011.1, forward strand.
ACTAATTCTACAGCAATAACACAAGCTACTGAAAATGCTACAGGTACAGTTGAAGAACAATCAGTAACATCATTTAGCTTTGATGCTGGTTCTGTTTCGTTGGCAGGAGCGTCGTTAGTATTAGATAACAGCACAGGAAAGTGGACCAGTACTATTTCAAGTGCAACATTATCATCGAATAAACAGTTTGCAATTGATTTCTTACTTCAAGAATCTGCTGGGGCATTAAAAGATTTTACCAATGTACGGTTTATTCTTCATATAAATGATACTGGTTCTAGCAGAGAGGCTACCGTGACATTGAGTGGGGTAAGTATAAGTGTAGATGGTGAAAATATTACATCTCTTACAGTGGCAGGTGATGCTGGTTTACGTGTTCAAGGTACTGATTCTAATGGAAACCAGATTGATGTCACTTTTACAAATATTGAAGGAGATCAGTTGATACTAACAACCAGTACTCAGGTTACATACGATCTTTCAAAGATTGAGGACAAGATCGTCAATGAAACTCAAAGTAATGATGCGTTGCATCAAATCTCTTACCCAGGCACTTATAATTTAATCATTTACTCGCCTGATTTGCCCATGGATACTATTGAGGCTAGTGTAACTGTAAATTAGCTACTTTGATTAAATAATTAGTTTTTTATTTAAAAGAACAATCTTTCTCGGTTTTAACCGCAGACGCACGCAGACTGACGCAGACAAGTGCGCCCGGCGACTTGCCGGTCGCACTGCTGTCCCGGCCTTTCAGGCCGGGAAGGATAAAGAATATTAGAGTTTCGGCTCTTATTGTATCGGATACGGCTATCATCATACCCGGAAAGTAATTGTTATTAAGCTTAACCACGGCCTGAAAGGCCGTCAGGTTTTTGTTCGGCAAAGTCTGCCGAACAAGAATTTCTGCGTGAGTCTGCGTGGGTCTGCGGTTAAAAATAAAATTTGGATTAAGGTTTAATAGGGTAAATGGGTAGATGAGAGAAAGTGTAGAAGGGGGTAGATGGCTATAGAGGTAAGTAAAGTGGCTTCTGCCCATTCTCCTTTCTACTCATCCTCTCATTCACTATAAAAATGATTGTTTCTGCGGTAAAATAAAGAAAATAAGAAAAAGGTAGGAAAAATAGTGCCGGAAAATCACAATGAACATACATCCTCTGGTGGACAAATGTCTTGCCCATACAATACCGGGGGGGCTTTTATGCCGCCTGTCCCGCCCGAGGAGACAGATTTTTATAGTTATTTTTTGATCTTGAAAAAAAGAAAACTAAGTATTTTCATTATTACCTTTTTAGGTCTTTTACTGGGTCTATATGTGGCTGTTTTCTCGCCCAATATTTATCGCTCCACTGCCATTATCATTCCAACAGGAAATGGAAAAGGTTCGAATTTAGGGCCTCTGAGCGCATTGCGCGGTCTAGCTGGATTGAACATGCCCGGCTCTGCAGGTACGTCAGAGATCATCACACTTTTGCAGACCAGACAATTGCGAGAAGTTTTAATCAAAGAATATGAGCTTTTGCCAGTGCTTTTTTTTGAAAGGTGGGATGAGGAAAAAAAAAGCTGGAAAAAGGGTGAAGAGGGTTTTTTATTGGACAATGTTCTGAAATTTCCTCGCCAATTCTTATCATATCTTGTGCAGAGGGCACGCTCTTTGCCTGCTGAGGCTGGAAAAGATAAAAAGAAAAATGATGGGCCTTCAGTAAATGATGGGATCAGGGCACTGAATAGTATTTATAGTATTACTGAAGATAAGAGAGTTGGAACTATAAAAATATCTGCAGATTTCCATGACCCGGCAAAGGCAGCCTGGTTATCAAAAATACTTTTGCAGACACTTAAGGACTACATGAGTTCAGAGGCTATAGTCACGGCCGAGAAAAATTTAGCTAACCTTCACCAAGAATTGCCCAGCACTACAGACCCACTTTTGCGTCAGAAATTGCAGACATTGATAGCGCAAAACTTGGAGCGCAAAGTCATGGCCAAGGTCAATCGTGAATTTGCCTTTAAAATCCTTGATCCTCCCTATGTGCCAGATCGTAAATTCAAACCAAAACGCAGTCAAATAGTCATGGTTAGATTGGTGGGCTCTCTTATTTTTGGCATATTTTTAGCTTTTTTCAGGGAATATTTGCAATCAGTCCGTGAGCAACATTAAAGCGCATTTTGATAGGAGCTGCGATTATTTGCATCCGATAACTGCACCTGCCATCAGTCCCCCCGCTCTTTTTAACCGCAGACTCATGCAGACGGAGGCAGACTATCGCTGCCAGCGACTTGCTGACAGCTCTGCTGTCCAGTCTTTTTAGGCAGAGAAGGATTTTTGAATTTCGACTCTGATCATATCGGATACGACTATCATCACGCCCGGAAAGCGATAGTTATTGATTCTAACCGGCCTTTTAGGCCGTCAGGTTTTTGTTCGGCAAAGTCTGCCGAACAAAAATGTCAGCGTTAGTCTGCGTGGGTCTGCGGTTAAAAATAAAAGAGGATTAAGGTTTAAGGGTTAAGCAGGGGTAATTGAAATGTGCTGGAAAGAGTAGAGGGTATGATATTTTTGCATTTAGCACAGGATTTAGATTAGTTGTCGGATGTTGATTGTAGGCATCTAGAAGTAAATTACCCCTACCCCTTACTCCCTAATTCTTACCCCTTAAAAAGAGGTCTGCGGTTAAAAATAAAATATGAAATTAGTGTTTTGAACCTGAATGATAATTCACATGACTACTATTAATGCTAATGAATATAGGTTGTTATATTATAAGATATAAATATAAAGCCATAAAAGATAGCTGTATGAAAATAATAATGTTTACAATTTTAAAAAAATGATTGACACGGGTAGTTTATTTAAATAGCTTTTGATGTGAAAATGAAAAAAAATTGTGATACATGGTGATTTATTAGTTATTTTTTGGGTTAACATAAAAAATAATTGTATTAATATATATATCTTATAAAGTTTATAATTAGTACTAATTAGATATTAAATTAAATAATAGGAAATAAATAATTACAATTGTTATATGTATATTGAGTCAAATAAATTTAAGACCAAGCTCTTATTTGATGAAATTGTCAGTATCATGGGGTTTTGACAAGCATAGTAAAGACAAGAAAAGAAAATGAAAGATAATTCAATATCCAAAATTCAGCATTCAACATTACTATATTGGTATGATGGCTATATTAAGCGTGCAGAGAGAAATCGTTTGAACAATCACAAAAGTGGCTTGATTTGGTTTACTGGCCTATCAGCCTCTGGCAAATCTACCGTTGCCCATCTGGTGGAAAAAAAACTTTGGCAGCAAGGAATAAGAACATATGTGCTTGATGGCGATAATGTCCGCCATGGTCTTAATATTGATCTGGGGTTTGGTCGGGAGGATAGAAAGGAAAATCTTCGGCGGATTGTTGAAGTGTGCAAGCTTATGGTTGATGCAGGGCTTGTAGTCTTAACGGCCTTTATTTCTCCATATAAAGAAGACCGGTCGTATGTGAAGAGTAAGTTAAAGGATGATTACATAGAAATATATGTCAAATGTTCTGTTGAAGAGTGTGAACGCCGCGATCCAAAAGGGCTGTATAAAAAAGCCAGGGACGGAATTATAAAAAATTATACAGGAATTTCTGCTCCTTACGAGGATCCAGGAGCTCCGGACTTAGTTTTAGAAACAGAAAAGTTGGATATTGGGACGACGGTTGAAGTAGTCTTAGACTTTTTGAAAGGAAAAGACTTTTTGATTGATGAGTTTTATAGATGATTGGTGATCGAGTTTCTGGGCAAGATAGAGGTGTCAGCACCCCCAAGACACACAATGCACAATGAAAATTAAATATCAAATGGTCAAAGTTAGTTATTCAACCATCAAAAGTTTTTTGAAAATTTTCAAATTCATTCTATTTTCGAGAGGCTTAAGTGGTTTTAATCCCAAAAAAATACTTGTTTTCAGAACGGGCAATTTTGGAGATACAATTTGTGCTATCCCAGCCTTGATAGCCATTAGGGAGAACTTTCCAGATTCAAAGATCCATCTCCTTACTAGTCCTGGGCATAAAAATCTGGTGACTGCTAAAGATTTAATTGTGGAAGGTGACCTCGTTGATCGTATCATCATATATTATATAGGAGACGATAAAAAAGGACTTTTTAAAATTTTAAGAAAGGGAAAATATGAACTCTATATTGAACTTCCTCAGAATCTTGCAACATTAAAAGTTCTTTTTAGAAATATGATATTTGCCAAATTATTGGGTGTAAGATATGGTTTTGGGTGGCATTTAAATACCTTAAGGTATTTTGAAAAATCACAAGCTAAATATATGATAATAGATAATGAAAATGTAAGACTTCTAAAAATTTTAGAAGTTGAGAGATTAAAAGTCGACTTAAAAAGTCTTAAATATCGTTTCCCCACAAGTCAGGATATAATATCTAAGGTAAAAAATTTGCTGTCCTCGTTAAATGGTTATTCCAAAATTGCCTTTGTCCCAGGCGCTAAGAGAGAAGCCAATCGTTGGCCTAAGGAGTATTTTGTTCAGGTCGGGAAATATTTAATAAAAAATGATTATATGATAGTACTTCTTGGAGGGAATGGTGACAGAGAAGCCTGTGAAATGATTGGTCAGCAATTGGGTAAAGGTGCTTTGTCTTTGGCCGGAAGAATTTCAGTTTTAGAATGTGCTGAAGTACTGAAAAGATGTGAGTTAACGATAAGTAATGATACAGGAACAATGCATTTATCCTATGCTGTAGGGACAGCAGTAGTTGCTATATTTAGTGCTCGTGATTTTCCTTATAAATGGTATCCCCCGAATGAGAAGGGGGTTGTTTTACGTAAAGAAGTAGATTGTGCTATCTGTTTTAAAGAAAAATGCCAAGACCATAAATGTATGAAGTTAATAACACCTGAAGAGGTTATCGAAAAAGTTAACTTATTGCTACCGTGAGTTGTCGGTACAATATTATATCTGTAGGTATGTTAACTTTCCACTTTTATTTTGTTTAGTTTTCAAATGAAGTGACATAATTTAATAGATAACGATAAGATTATCATGACCATAGCAAGATTAAAAAAACAGAGGGATATGAGGGGTAATATAAGGTTTTGGATGCCTTTCCTGATATCGTAAAGAAGGTTCCAGAGACTAGGTATATTCTTATTGGATCAGGGGATGATTTAGGAAATATCCAACAGATATGTAAAAGAAAAGAATCTCGAAAAGATAGTAATCTATACAGGTTATGTCTACGATAAAGAATTACCAGATTACTATAATCCCTGTGATGTATGAGTCGTAGAGGTTAGTTGAGGATAAGCTGCGGAGGATGATTGAATGGTATTGACCCATGACATACGGCGAAGGTTGAGAACATGAGCACCCAAGTATTTTCTATCCCTGAGGAGGTTTCTTCTCTCCCGGGGGAACGTGTCCTTGTTCTTGAGTCTGGCCGGACCGAAAAGAACTATTGGGCTGATCTCTGGCGCTATCGGGAACTGTTCCTGATTCTGGCCTGGCGCGATGTTGCGGTGCGTTACAAGCAGACGGTTATTGGGCTGGTCTGGGCCCTCCTGAGGCCTTTCTTGACCATGGTGGTATTCACTGTGATCTTTGGCCAAGTGGCCAGGCTGCCCAGCGATGGGAACTCGCCCTATGCCCTGATGGTTTTCGCCGCTATGCTGCCGTGGTCTTTCTTCTCAACATCGCTGAGTGAAGCCTCCAACAGCTTGATCGGTAACGAGAGGCTGATCAGCAAGGTCTACTTTCCCAGGCTGATTATACCTACAGCCACTGTGGTAACAGCCTTTGTCGATTTTCTGATCAGCTTCGTCATCCTGGTTGGGCTGATGTTCTATTACCGGTTCGCTCCGGGTTGGAACATGCTGCTATTGCCGTTCTTTATGCTGCTGGCCGTGATGGCCAGCCTAGGACCTGGCCTCTGGATCACCGCGTTGAATGTCAAGTACCGGGATTTTCGTTACATCATTCCTTTTATCGTACAGTTTGGCCTGTATGTCTCCCCGGTGGGTTTCAGCAGTAATGTGATTCCAGAACAATGGCGGCTGGTGTATAGCCTCAATCCCATGGTTGGAGTGATCGATGGCTTCCGCTGGTGCATCCTTGGCGGTGAGAGCCCGATCTACTGGCCCGGCTTCGCACTCAGTCTCGCCATCGTCGCCTTCTTTCTCTGGCTGGGTGTCTCCCGGTTCAGGAGGATGGAGAAGACGTTTGCGGACCTGATATAGGAGACGGAAGGCGTGAGCAATATTGTCATCAAAGCCGAAAACCTGGGCAAAAAATATATCATTGGCCATCAGGCCGAAAACGGGCGCTACATGGCCCTGCGGGATGTATTGATGCAGAACGTCCGCAGCTTCTGGTACAAGACCAAAGACCTGGTCCGAGGCAGGCCCATCATAAAGGGCGACACGCAGGAGGAGGTGTGGGCGCTCAAGGATGTGAGTTTTGAGATCCGGCAGGGAGAAGTGGTGGGTATCATCGGTCGCAACGGGGCCGGGAAAAGTACCCTTCTGAAGGTTCTGAGCCGCATCACTGAGCCTTCGGCGGGTCGGGTGACCATCAAGGGCCGGTTGGCCAGCCTTTTGGAGGTGGGTACCGGCTTTCATCCTGAGTTAACAGGTCGGGAGAACATTTACCTGAACGGCGCCATCTTAGGCATGACACGCCAGGATAGTAAACGCAAATTCGACGAGATCGTAGCCTTCGCCGAGGTGGAAAAATTCCTGGACACGCCGGTGAAGCGTTACTCCAGCGGTATGTATGTCCGCCTCGCCTTTGCTGTTGCCGCCCACCTGGAGCCGGAGATTCTGCTGGTGGATGAAGTGCTGGCGGTGGGAGATGCTGCGTTTCAGAAGAAGTGTCTGGGGAAGATGGGCGATGTAGCCAAGGAAGGGCGGACGGTATTATTTGTGAGCCATAATATGGGCATGATTACCTCGCTGTGTCCGAAGGCAATACTACTTGAGTCAGGGAGGCTTGTTACTCAAGGACCCGCGTCCGAGACCGTGCTAAATTACTACAACCGTGGACGTTTCTCGCCTCATGCCATGGATGACACCCGTGATGGTCGGAAGGTGGGCGACCATCTAGCCACGTTGCTCGAAGCGTGGGTGGAAGACATGGACGGCAACCCGACGTCGGAGGTGGACATTCGTTACCCGTTTAAAATCAAGATGCGTTATGCGTTGCATGAAAAAGTCCCCAAGCCGCCATATCCCAATTTTCATTTTTTTGACGCACGCGGTGAATATGCGTTTGTGACCAGCGGTAACAAGTTTGCGAGTTCTGGTACCGACGTGGGCACCTATGTGGCGGAATGTATCGTACCTGGACATCTGCTTAACAACGGCACATATTTCATCGGTCTTGCGGTGACCTTTACCCATCAAGGAATACACGTGAGCTTTTATGAGAAGGATGCGTTGTCAGTGAACGTGCGCGATCTTATCGACGAAACCCTTGATGACATTCGGAGTGGATACAGCGGTCCGATCCCAGGTCCTGTACGCCCAAAGTTGGAGTGGAGGATAAAAAAAGTTTCATGAAAGTCGTCATCCTTTGCGGCGGACTAGGCACCCGCCTTCGCGAAGAAACTGAGTTTCGACCAAAGTCAATGGTAAGCATTGGGAACCGTCCCATCCTATGGCATATTATGAAGAGCTACGCTCAATATGGACTTACTGAATTTATTCTTGCTCTGGGTTACAAAGGTGAAATAATTAAGGAGTATTTTTATCATTACGAAATTATGAACAACGATGTGACCATTGAGCTTGGTAGGCCCGAGCATCTTTGCCTTCATGACCGCCATAGTGAAATTGGATGGAAGATTACCCTCGCCAATACAGGAGAAAGAGCCTTAAAAGGGGCTCGTTTAAAGAAGGTTGAAAAATACATCTCTGATGAAACTTTCATGCTAACTTATGGAGATGGCTTGGCTAATATAGACCTTAACACTCTCCTATCTTTTCACAAGAGTCACGGTAAGATTGCCACTGTAACGGGAGTAAACCCGGCGGCCCGATTCGGAGAATTGAAGATCAGTTGTAACCAGGTAACTGCCTTTTTTGAGAAGCCTAAAAACTCCGACAAGAATCTCATAAACGGAGGTTTTTTTGTCTTTAACAGGAAAATTTTCGATTATCTAACCACTGACGAAAACTGTGACTTGGAACATGGACCCCTTGAGGAAATCGCCCAAGAGGGACAACTCATGGTTTATAAACACACAGGTTTTTGGGCCTGTATGGATACCGTGAGGGATATGGAATACTTAAATAAGATGTGGACAGAGGGCAAGGCTGCATGGAAGAACTGGTGAACCTGGGCAGCTTTTACAAAGGCAGACGTGTTTTCATCACAGGCCACACGGGCTTTAAGGGATCGTGGCTTTGTTTGTGGCTCCATAAACTTGGGGCCGAAGTTGTCGGCTATGCACTTGATCCACCTACGGACCCAAGCCTGTTTGAATTGTGCGGTGTTGATAAGCTTGTCCATTCCATCATCAGCGATGTCCGCGACCTTAAAGCCTTAAAACTAGCCATTTCGGAGGCGCGGCCTGAAATCGTCATCCATATGGCCGCCCAGCCCCTGGTTCGCGACTCATACGCAAATCCAGTGGAAACCTATGAGATTAATGTCATGGGTACAGTGAACTTGCTTGAGGCAGTCAGAACGTGCCCTGAAATTCGAGCAGTTGTAAACATTACTACGGACAAGTGCTACGAAAACCGCGAGTGGAACTGGGGCTACCGGGAGAACGAGCCTCTTGGCGGCTACGACCCCTATTCCAGCAGCAAGGCCTGTTCAGAACTTGTTACTTCTGCCTATCGCGACTCCTTTTTTAATCTTGAAAAGTTTGCTGTACACGGTGTGGCGCTTGCCTCGGCCCGGGCTGGTAACGTCATTGGAGGAGGAGACTGGGGGAAAGACCGTCTGCTTCCCGACTGTTTTCGTTCACTCCTTAGTGGGCGCAAAATACTGATAAGAAATCCTGAGGCAATAAGACCCTGGCAGCATGTTCTTGAGCCCCTCAGCGGATATCTTCTACTGGCAAAAAGGCTCTATGAGAAGGGGCCGCTTTATGTGGGTGCTTGGAATTATGGTCCTTTCGATGATGATGCCAAACAGGTTGAGTGGCTTGTTCAAAGGATCTGCGATAAATGGGGGGATTCGGCAGGCTATGAGGTCACGCATGGGAACCATTCCCACGAAGCGCATTATTTGAAGTTGGATTGTTCAAAGGCCAAAGCGGTTCTTGATTGGCATCCGTGCTGGCGTTTGGAGACAGCCATAGATAAAGTTATGGAGTGGTATAAAGCTTATGGGGCCGGTGAGAACATAGAAGGTCTCAGGAATATCTGTTTTCAGCAGATTGAAGAATACTTAGCTTTACGCAGTAAAAGATAAATATACATGGTATAAAGTATAACATTGGGGGGCAGAAATGTGGAAAGTGACCTTCCTCGAGATTTCGGATGAGGAAAAGACGCATGCGATCTAAGGGCATGGCAAGGGAAAATAACCGTTTTCATTTCCACCCTACACTTCTTGAAGGCCTCTATGTTGTGGAACTTATGCCCATCAAGGACCAAAGGGGTTTCTTCTGCCGTTTTTTTTGCGCAGAGGAATCTAAGGAGGTCGGATTTAACAAGTGTGTTGCCCAGATCAACCACAGCCATACCCTCAGGAAGGGCGCTGTTCGCGGTCTGCATTTTCAGTACCCGCCACATGTTGAAGCCAAGATTGTGAGTTGCCTCCGGGGCGAGGTCTTCGATGTCGCGGTGGATATCCGGAAGGGTTCCCCGACCTTTTTGCGCTGGCACGGCGAAATTCTTTCCTTGGATAATAGAAAAAACCTTCTTATCCCCGAAGGGTTTGCCCATGGCTTCCAGGCGCTTACAGAGAATTGCGAAATGATTTACCTTCACTCCGAACCGTTCCACGCGCAGGCTGAGGGTGGCCTCCATGTCAACGACCCAAGCCTTGGGATTGTATGGCCTGTTGAATTGACGGAGATCTCTGAACGGGATTGCACTCATCCTTTCATCAGCCAGAATTTTGAGGGAATCACATTATGAAGTGCCGCCACTGCCATGCGTCACTCAAGCAGATCTTTTTGGACCTGGCTTTTGCGCCACCCTCCAATGCGTATCTTCAGGCCAGCGACCTGAGGAGGCCGGAGTTTTACTACCCGCTCAAAGTTTACGTTTGTTCCCGGTGCTGGCTGGTTCAGACCGAAGACTGGGCCAGGCCCGAAGAGCTTTTCAGACCGGATTATGCCTATTTTTCGTCAATCTCGAGTAGCTGGCTGGCCCATGCCTCCCGCTATGCCAATATGATTATTCGCCGTCTGGGGTTGGGGCCCGAAAGCTTAGTCATCGAAGTGGGGGCAAACGACGGCTATCTGCTCAATAGTTTCGTGGCTTCAGGCATACCCTGTCTTGGCATCGAGCCAACAGAGGGCACTGCAGCAACTGCTGAAGCGCAAGGCGTACCTATACTCCGGGAATTCTTTGGCGAGGCCCTGGGCAAACGGCTTGCTTCGGAGAGAAGGCCGGCAGACCTGATTATCGGTAACAACGTGTATGCTCACGTTCCGGATATCAACGACTTTACCGCCGGCCTCAAAGCCGCGCTTAAACCAGGCGGCACCATCACCCTGGAATTCCCGCACCTTATGCGGCTTATCGAACTCACTCAGTTCGATACCATATACCACGAACATTTCTCGTATCTCTCGCTTTATACAGTCTGCCGTATTTTCTCCGGGGCCGGGTTACGGATCTTGGACGTGGAGGAGCTGCCCACGCACGGCGGCAGCCTGCGGGTGTACGGCTGTCATGAAGATGACCAGCGCGAAGATTCGGCCGACGTGGCAAGGGTTTTGGCCGAAGAGAAGAAACAGGGTCTCCGCGAGCTATGTACCTATCAGGGGTTCCAGGCCCGCACCGACCGCGTCAAGGACGATTTTTTGGTCTTCCTCATTGAGCAGAAACGTCGCGGCAGACTGGTTGTCGCTTACGGCGCTGCAGCCAAGGGCAACACCCTGCTCAACTATGCAGGCGTCAAGCAGGACCTTCTTCCCTACGTCTGCGATGCTGCTCCGTCCAAGCAGGGCAAGTTCCTTCCCGGGAGCCATATTCCAATCCTGCCGCCTGAAGCCCTAAAGGAGCACAAACCGGATGTCCTGCTCATTCTGCCCTGGAATATAGCGCAAGAGGTCATGCAACAGAATGCCTTCATTCGCGAGTGGGATGGAAAGTTTGTGACGGCGGTGCCGAGTTTGAGAGAGATGTAATGAAAATCGTGGTTACTGGAGCAACAGGATTTGTCGGCCGGCATCTTGTTCCGGAGTTGCTGGCTCATGGGCATAGCGTATTGGCCGTGGCCAAAGATATGGAAAGGGGGAAATCGATGCCATGGTTTGAGCAGGTAGAGTTTATCTCAATGGATTTGCATGATCCATTGCTTGAGCCAGAGAGCTTCTTGAGGGTTCCAGATGCTCTTGTCCACTTAGCCTGGCCAGGGTTACCCAACTATAAAGACCTCTTTCACTACGAGCAGAACCTGCCGGCAGCGTATCGTTTTATCAAAAAGATGGTAGCCGCCGGGGTCCAACAGGTTCTGGTAACCGGAACCTGTTTTGAATACGGCATGCAAAGTGGACCGCTATCCGAGGATTTGCCAACTCTGCCGGAAACTTCATACGGATTAGCGAAGGACACATTGCGCAAGTTCCTTCAAGAATTGCAAAAAGATTATCCGTTTACTCTACAGTGGGTTCGGCTATTTTACATGTATGGTGAGGGTCAAAATCCAAATAGCCTGTTGGCGCAACTGGCTCATGCCATTGAGCAAGGCCACGAGGTCTTCAATATGTCCAGTGGCGAGCAGTTGCGTGACTATCTACCTGTGGAAGAAGTTGTCAGACGTTTGGCTCTTCTTGTAGAAGAGCCAGACATTAATGGGATTATTAATTGTTGTAGCGGGAAACCCATTTCCGTTCGCAGGTTGGTTGAAGAAAGTGTCAAGAAAAGAAAATCAAGCATCAGGCTTAATTTGGGTTATTATCCTTACCCTGATTACGAACCGATGGCCTTCTGGGGCGATGCCCCAAAACTCAACACTCTTTTGGAAAAGGCATGAACGCGAACTATCTCGAAGAAGTACGTTTGCAGGCGGTGGTCCCAAGGTCACGTATCCACACGGTGGAACAAAAAACGGCTTGAGCATAACGGCGAATGGAGACATCTGAAGACAACTTCATGTAATCAATTTCGGAGGTAGAATTTAAAAATGGCGGACGATCCAATCCAACTCTTTTTTGAAGAATGGCGGCAACAAGTGCTTTCATATGCTGGCAGCGATCTACAAAAGGCAGCTGACACATTTATGCAAGCCAGCGTGCAGCCAAAATATTCCTACAACTTTTCTTGGCTTGGTCGCCCGATTATCCAATACCCTCAAGACATCATTGCCATGCAGGAAATTATCTGGCGGGTAAAGCCGGATTTGATTATTGAAACAGGCATTGCCCACGGCGGATCGTTGATTTTCCATTCATCCATGCTGGAACTGAACGCGAACTGTGGCGGCCCCGAGGATGCGCAAGTGATTGGCATAGACATTGAAATCCGTCCGCACAATCGCAAGGCCATTGAGGCGCACCCCATGTTCCGGCGGATTTCAATGATTGAGGGATCGTCAACTGACAAAGGGACTGTCAATCAAGTGTATGATTTTGCAAAAAGCAAAAAAAATATTCTAGTCTGTCTGGACTCCATGCACACACACGACCATGTGCTCAAAGAGCTTGAGTTGTATTCCCGCCTGGTGACAAAAGGAAGCTACCTTGTCGTTTTTGATACCATCATCGAAGACATGCCTGCCGGTTTCTTCCCCGACCGCCCTTGGGACAAAGACAATAACCCCAAAATCGCTGTCTGGGAATTTTTGGAAACCAATAATCGCTTCGAAATCGATAAGGAGATTGAGAATAAATTACTCATTACTGTGGCTCCAGATGGCTATCTGAGATGTATAAAAGATTAATCATGAGACGTATTCATATATTAGCTCTTTGGATTACACAATAATCCTTTACAGCCATATTTATTACCACCTTCTTTGGATGACAGGCTTCTTGAGGGGCGCATTCGTTATGCTGCACCTACCCCGTCAAATGTGGGAAAATTGCGCAGTAATTTGATAAAATTTTAGCATGAAAAGGTAAGCTAGGCATATTTAATAGAAAAAATATGGGTCATGTGGGAGAAAGTTTGGTAGCGGTACAGACAGTGAATGCACCCCTTCTTGAGAATCATTTAGCTCGGTTTATATCTGAGACTAGTAGACACACTGGACAACGTCAGTTTTTGAGGAGTTGCCGAGCAAATGGCCAAGACAACGCTGCCTACCATCCTGTGATGATGGTTAAGGTGCGAATATGCATGTGTAGGTATCCTTTCAAGTCGCAAGATAGCCGCGATGTTGGATGATGTGACCTTCAGGTGGCTTGGTGCTGGGAATTTTTCTGAGTTCAGAACAATTTCTTAATTTCGGCGTAGACATCTTGATGCGTTCTAGGGTCTTTTTACCCAGATGTTTTTATTGTGTAAGAGCTCTGGTTTGGTGAAGGCTTGGGTGGTTGCCTTAGACGGCACCAACCAAGGTAAGAAGACAATGCCAGTATATCCAGGAATCGGACCTACAATCGTCTATGCCAGAAAGAGGATGACATTTATGGTGACATGCGTGATGACCTTCCACCAGAGCTTTCAGGCCGTAAATCCAGATTGAAGAAGGTTTAGGAGGTCAAGGCAAGGCTTGAAGTCGAAGCGGCGAAGCAAAAACAAAGAAAGAAATGGTAATGAACTTAAAAAGATAATTTTAAGACATATTCAATCAGTAGAGGAATAATCTGAATCTCAGGGCGATGTCCGCTCTCAAATGGAGAAACAGTAAGTTATGCTTGATAAGCTATTAGTCAGTATTGGTATGCCAGTCTATAATGGTGAACGATATATCAGACGGGCCTTGGATTCGTTGTTAGCGCAGGATTATAAGAATTTTGAGCTGATTATTTCGGATAACGCTTCAGAGGATGCAACTCAGGAGATCTGCCTAGATTGTGCGGCAACGGATAGGAGAATTCGGTTCTATCGGAATGAAAAGAATATGGGGGCGGTGTGGAACTTCAATCGGGTATTCAAGTTGTCAAATGGTAAGTATTTTATGTGGGCAGGAGATCATGACCTGTGGGATAAAACATTCATCAGCCAATGTGTAGAAATTTTGGAACGTGAGCCATCTGTTGTTCTGTGTTACTCACAGGCATTGTGGATGGATCTTAATGGTAAGCTGTTAGAAACCATACCTACACGTCTTGATACAAGGGGTTTGGATTGGATATCCCGGTTTCATGTTGTCCTTTGGGGCATTGGTTATGCTTACCAAATTTATGGTCTCATAAGATCAAGTGCATTAAGTCAGACATACCTTCATAGGAATACAATAGGGGCAGATGTCATTCTTCTGTCTGAGCTTTCCCTGTTAGGAGAATTTGCCTATGTGCCTGAGCCACTATTTCATGTTCGTAAGCTTGCGGACTTTGGAAGTTGGAATAAACTTGTTGAAAAGTTATTTGTAAATAAGCCTCTAACTAGATGGGCAGTCTATTCTTTAATTTGGCGACGATTTTATAAACAGGTACGTATTGCTGTAAGACATTCCAACACTCTACTTGCGAGAATTGTTTTGATGTTATCTATATCTACTTGGATACTTGCAAAATATCGTGGGAGAATACGCGGACTTTTGAAGGCATCGAGAAAGTGATTACGATGAAACTTTCGCTGTGCCCTTGGCCTCATACCTAATTCTCGTGTAAAATAGGAGGCTTCTATTCGATAATGCAAGCAGGAGGTGGTTCTATTTATATTGGGTCCCAAAAACTGGACAGTTTTACTTAGATGGAAGAGAGAATGGTGAACATGAATTCATACTTTAGGTTTAAAGAGAGATTAAGGGGAGTAAAGCGAAAGTTGGAGCATGGGTTATTAGCGCTTTTATCGCCTGACCTTCTCTTCTATATCATTTCCCATGAGCGATCTGGAACTCATTTTGTGATCAACACCATTCTAAGAAATATATATATTAGACAAGGTTGGCATAATATCGGTGAATGGTTTGGCTCTGATGATCCTACGAACAGGTTTGCACACATTGATGAATTCAATCGCAAATGGGAGCAGACTTACAAACAAGCAGCGATTATTAAGAGTCACTGTGAACGGGATTTGTTCGAGGCCAGATACAGGAGAGCCAAAGTGATTTATGTGCTCCGTAATCCGAGGGACACATTGACATCATGGTTTTATTACCTAAATCGAGTTGAGTTTTACCAGTACAACCCACAAGTGCCTGATCACCGCTGCAAATCCTTTTCAGAATTCCTTCGAAGACCCATATCATCTTTCCTGAAGCACAGCTATTCGTTGCATGCCGATTTTTCTAATGTGGCGGAACGGTGGGCTTCTCATGTTAGTGGCTGGCTCAAAGTAGCCGGCTCTGAACCCGATGTATTAGTGGTGCGTTATGAAGAATTGCATAGGGACTACAAGCCCGTCTTGAAAGAGGTGGCAAGTTTTCTCGGATTGCGATTGAGATTGCGGACACGACCAGTAAGTTTAAATGATGCATCTGCTATCTTACCGCGCAAGGGTATCATAGGGGATTGGCTGAATGTGTTTTCGGAAGCCGATGAAGCATTCCTGCGGGAGGCGGTTGAAAAAGCAGGTATTAAGTGGGATAGGGTGATAGATAATGGTGGCTGAAGCTGGTGGCCTGGTGAGTGAATGATGATAGCATTATCTAAATCCGCCTTTCGAAGGGTAATATGTCAGCTTACTTTATCCATCGGGGAGCCTTTCTTCTGGCTAATGGGCATGCGCCGAAAGGGGCGAGAGATTGACCTGACGCAGGTCAAGCGGGTGCTGGTAGTGCGTCTTGATGAGATAGGCGATGTGGTGATGATGACGCCTTTTCTGAGGGAATTGAGGCGGAATTTGCCAGATGCCTGGATCACGTTGGTCGTAAAGCCTGGGGTTTACAATCTTACAGAGCACTGTCCTTACGTCAACGAGGTGCTGACATTTCACTGGCAGACATCCAGGTTATGGCGCCGTTTGGCATATCTTCGAATGGCGTTTCGAGATCTGTGGAGACGGCGCTTTCATCTGGTCATCCTTCCGCGATGGGGTGGTGGTTATTACCATGGTAGTGTAATCGCTTATCTAAGCGGTGCACCCTGGCGGATGGGCTACTCAGAGAATGTCAGTGCACACAAGAAGCAGAACAACAGGGGCTTTGATCGGTTGCTGACCCATGGTCTGAAGGATACTAGTGTTAAGCACGAGGTGGAACATAACCTAGATGTGATTCGCTTCTTAGGCGGCAAAGTTCAAGACGATAGGCTGGAGTTGTGGTTTGGAGAGGAAGACGAGTTTTTTGCCGAGGAACTTTTGAGGAAGCATGGGGTGGAACTCAACGACCTGTTGGTCAGTCTGGCCCCAGGAGCAGGTGCGTCAAAGCGGCGTTGGCCTCTTTCTCGCTTTGCCGAGGTAGGCGTGTGTTTACAGGAAGAATACCATGCTCAATTTCTTATTGTTGGTGGACCAGAAGAGGAAGCTCTTGGAAGAGAGTTGCAGCAAGAACTGGGGGATGCTGTTATCAACACGGTTGGGCATACAACACTGCACCAGACTGCAGCGCTCTTAAAGCGCTGTAGGCTCTTTATTGGCAATGATGCCGGGCCGATGCACATTGCAGCCGCAGTGGGCGTCCCTGTGGTTGAGATGTCCTGCCACCCTGAGACTGGGTCACTTCTCAGTGCAAATTCGCCTAAACGTTTTGGGCCATGGTCTGGAAAGCATATGGTCATTCAACCCAAAGCCCCTCTCCCTCCCTGCGTGGACGAATGTGTCTCCGACCGCCCCCATTGCATTCTGGGCATCACGGTGGAGCAGGTCAAACAGGCCGTGGCCGAGCAGCTTGCCCGCCAGGGTGTTAAACCGTGCGTCAAAGCGTTAAACCCAAAGTTTACTACCCACAATTCGCCATGACTATGCGCTGCCCAACCCTTAAAGAACTTCCTTCACCCCCGCCAGGCAAAACCGGCTGGCCGTGGACGGAAGAAAGTTCGCAATTGCCAGATACAATGCCCGATGGCCGACTTTGGCCAAAGGTGAGTATTGTCACTCCAACTTTTAGTCAGGGTCAATTCCTTGAGGAAACGATTCGTTCCGTGCTTCTCCAGGGCTATCCAAACCTGGAATACATTATCATTGACGGCAGCAGTAGCGATAACTCTGTCGAGATCATTGAGAAGTACGACAGGTATCTGGCCTACTGGGTGAGCGAATCTGACAGGGGGCAGGGCCATGCAATAAGCAAAGGAATGCACCGGTTCAATGGTCAGATTGAAGCGTGGTTAAACTCCGATGACCGATATTTACCTGGATGCCTGCACCGCGTAGCGGCCAAGTTTGCGGCAAGACACGATTTCATTTATGGGAACCGCGTAGTATGGAATTCTGATGGAAAGGTCATTGGTCTTGAACGCCTCCCGAGATTCCATCCATATGCGTATGTGATTTACACTCAGCGGTCTCTCTTCCAGGAAGCCTGTTTTTGGAGTAAAAACCTGCGGCAATTAGTTGGATGGATTAACAAAGACCTGCGCTATAACCTAGACACGGATTGGTTTCGTCGACTTACGGAAAAATGTTCTAGACCATGCCATATCCCTGAATATATCGCGGGTTGCATAGAGCATGAGGGCAGGAAATCTGTGGAATGTGACGCTACAGGCAGGGCATTAAACCATGAAGAAGGAGAAAACCTCCTAAAGGAGTTTCTCAGAGAAAGAGGAATCTCACGGCTTCGTCATCTAGCTGGCTGGATTTGGTACGTGCCCTTGATGAGAATACAAATTGGGCAGTTTCCGTTGTCTTTCCCGAGGATAGAGACGATCAAAAAAATTATAATGGACCCCAAAATTTGAATCAGTAGTTATAAGCAAAAAAACTCATGTTATTTTAAGCCTGACCAAGGGGCGACAAAGGGCACAGGGTTTATCCTTACCTGTTGAGGTATACGATTTCATTTATGGGAACCGCGTAGTATGGATTTCTGATGGAAAGGTCGTTGGTCTTGAACTCCTACCGAGATTCCACCCGTATGAGAAAATTTAGGTGTGTAACGTGAATGACCACAAGCCTAATCAAGATATAAATGAGATAAAGCGGATTTATTCTAATAGCGGCAATTTACCGCTTGTAAAGCTTCTTGATGACAATTCTGCAAGCATACTAGATGTAGGGTGTGGAGCTGGTGATAATGCCGCACTGATAAAAGCATACCATCCTAATTGTAAAATATTTGGGATAACTCACTCGCTGCTAGAGGCAAGGTTGGCACTGGCCCATTTGGAACATTGCTGGGTGTTCGATATTGAAAAAATAGTCCCAGATGATTTGGCGGCGAAGTGTTTTGATGTAATGATCTTTTCGCATGTTTTGGAGCATCTTCGTGATCCGGCTACAGTTTTTGCCGTTTTCACTCAGATGTTGGTCAATGGAGGTACCGTATTAATAGCAGTGCCTAATGTGCTTTTCTGGCGCCAGAGAGTTAAGTTTATCATTGGGCAATTTGATTATGAATCAACAGGAACTATGGATGAGACACATCTTCGCTTTTTCACCTATTGGACGGCTGATCGCTTTCTCTTAGGAAAAGGTTCGAATTTATATGTAGAATATAAAGGTGCAAGTGGAAGTGTACCATTGTGGTTCTTGCGAAGATATCTTTTCCCCAAGAGCTTAAGTGAACGTATTGATAAGTGGGGATGCAAACATTGGCCAAATCTTTTCGGGGGGCAGATTTTAATTAAAGCGGTTAAAAAATGAACGCAAATCTGGGAAAGGAAATAATGGAATAAAGTGTTCAGATTATATCCAAGGGAAGTATAAATAATATGAATATTCCTCTTCACATAAGTGTTGCATCCCACACACGATTTCATATGTTTGACCTTGCCGACCAGTTGGTCAGGCTTAAACAGGATGTGAGGCTCTATACAGGTTATCCAAGATGGAAAATACAGTCAGGACTGAGGGCCTTCGCTACTACTCATCCTCTCCTGACACTGGTTCAAGCTGGCCTGCAGCGCATAGGCTTTCAGGACAAACGGACCAGGATAGCGGATTTTGTCCTGCGTGATTTCGGCCACTGGCTTGGTCAAGTTATTAAGAGGTGTGATATCTTAGATGTCATTTCCGGGTGTGGGTTGGAAGGAGGACGATGGATTCAGCAAGAAGATGGTGCCTGGGTCTGTAACCGTGGATCGTCCCATATCCTTTTCCAAAAGACGAATCTGGAGGAAGAGCATACCAGATGGGGAGCTCCTCTCCCTTACTTTTCGCAGCGTGGCATAGAGAGGGAATTGACAGAGTATCACGAGGCTGATGCTATCGCAGTGCCTTCAGAATTTGCTAAACGTACTTTCATTGAGCAGGGGATACAACCTGAGAAGATTTTTAAACTTCCCTATGGCGTAGACCTTTCCCTCTTTGCGCCAAAGCCTAAGCAGGATAGTAAATTTCGAGTCCTTTTTGTCGGTAGCTTTTCGATTAGGAAAGGAATCGGGTATCTTTTTGAGGCGATGAAGCCATTGGTGGAAAAAGGACACGCAGAACTCTGGCTGATCGGGAAGCCAGAGCCCGCTGCCAACAAAATTTTGGCCAGATATAAGGACATCTTTACAGATATGGGAGCTCATCCACGAAAACATCTGGCGGATCTGTATAGCCAGGGCTCAGTTCTGGTACTCCCTTCCGTGGAGGAAGGTTTGGCACTTGTTCAAATACAAGCCATGGCATGCGGGGTTCCTGTAATCGCTACATATAATACAGGAGCAGAGGATTTGTTTGAGGATGGAAAGGAAGGATTTATTGTACCTCCTCGTGAACCGATAGCTATTAAAGAACTGATTGAACGCTTGATTTGCAATCCAGAGCTTCAAAGGGGGATGGCGAAAGCTGCCTTGAATAGGGTAAAGTTTATGGGCGGGTGGGATACATATGGCAAGAAATGTTTGGCCATGTATAGGAAAGTATTAAGTTGTAAATGGGGTCACACGGACTGTTGTCGAGCGCATATTGATCCAGGCCCAAAAATCCCAAATTCAAATTAATGTGATCAGCCCACTTGGCCATCAAAAACAGTTCATGCCAAAAATTTTACTCACGATGTTATTGTGTAGCCAACTTAAATATTTATACACTTTTCGTAAGCCATGAAGGGTTATTTTTGCCTGGATTGTTGCAACATTGAGAGCTGTTTTTTCTGTTTAGTGCTTCGTGAGATCAATAACTGAATATTCTGCACTCCAGCATATTGCAAACTAGTTGAAGAGCAGAATGACTGCAAGATCAAAGGACGACATGACTCCATTAATATCAGTCGTACTTGTAACCTATAATAGGGCACATGTGCTACCAATTACTATAGAAAGTATTTTAGCACAAACGCAGCATGATTTTGAGTTAATTATCTGTGATGATTGTTCATCAGACGGTACTCAAAAGATATGTGAGGAATACGCTGTTCAGGACAGGAGAATTCGCTACTTCCGCCAGCCCAGAAATCTTAATATGCCAGCAAATCTCAATTTTGGGATCACTAAGGCGCGATCGGACTATGTAGCTAACCTCCATGATGGAGATATGTATCGAGAAGACCTGCTTGAAAAATGGTACGGGGCACTTAGGAAATACCCAAAAGCGGCCTTTGTCTTTAACGAATATCTAACGATTGATGCCAGCGGTAATATTGTCTGTCATTATCGAGAACCCTTGTCTGAACTGCTAAATGGGAGATATTTCCTTGAGAAAATAATGTTTAGTCGGTGGCAATTTGATTCTCCCGTCTGGGGAACAGTTATGGGAAGGAAATCTATGTATGAAAGTGTGGGCTTGTTTGATGAGCGCTTTGGTATGCTGGCTGATGTGGATATGTGGATGAAATTAGCATATAAGTATGACGTATGTTATGTGAAAGAACCACTGATTCAACTACCATCACGTGATACTTTGCCAAGTGGTAATCCATTTTCTTATTTTAAAACCATGCAAACAATTGATCAGATTTTTCTCGAGAATAGGAAACGACTGTATGCAAACGATCTCAGGCTGTTGTCGCTTGAGCTTTGCAGACATTATGTTTTCCGGGTGTTGAAAGGAATCTATAGTATGTTCATATTTGCAAAGCGAGGCAATTTAAACGGGGCATTGGATTCACTATTGACATGTATAGGGCGTTTTTAATTTTTCTAACTATCAACTAATAGTTATGGTTATGGAGAGTTTGTGGTTCCTATGATTTCCAGTACCAGGATTAAAAATAAGATATTAGAAGCTTGGACTGCCAGTTGTGCGGTAGTAACCACAACTTTTGGTGCCGAAGCTCTAGAAATCTAAAAAATCTAAACAAGGTAAAAATATTCTGATTGCCGCCTCTCCGGCTGATTTGCCTGAACAACTGATTAAACTGCTGACAGATAGAGAGCTCAAAGATCGTCTAGGGCAGAGGGGCGTAAAACGGTACTTGACCGTTATAGTTGGGCAAGCAAAAGTCTTCTCCTGAAACAATACCTGAGAGAATTTTCATGACAGTACTCCAAAACAGCCAGTCAAGACGGACTGATACTAAATACTTACATATCGCAGTCGGGGCGTTCGGACTTGTCTTGGTCATGGTTTTAATGAGCAGTACAACGGTGGATCTAAACTCTACCGATTTGGCCGCCTGGTTCGGCTTTCTGGCTATATTGGCGATGACTCTGTGGGCTGTTTGGCGTGCACGTGGGCGAAGAGAAAACATCTGGGTGGAGCCATCTTCGCTGTTCATGCTTTTTTATTTCTTTCGCTACGGGATAGGATGTCTAACTATCAACTATTGGGATCAGATTCCTTTTAATACTCCCGGGTTGGATAAGGCCATGCTGGTCAGCAAGCATAACCTAGTTTATGGATCGTTCCTCACCGTAGTAGGTGGGCTTGGATTGCTTGCTGGAACTTTAATCCCTGCCTTGCCTACGCGCTCTATCCTTCCCGCAATTCGTTGGCAAATTAGCTGGCCGAGGTTTTGGCAGCATTCGCTCATTTTTTTGCCTGTCACTATAGTATTACTGCTTATGGTTTCCCTCAGGCCACATTTGATTCCATTATCAGTTCGTTATATCGTCCTCCTCATAGCGGAGGTGGGCGGAATCGTGGCCTGTGTCGGCATAATCAGGTATCTTGATTCTGGTAGTTCTATGCAACGTAAGTGGCTATTATTATCTTTGACTTTCATTTTTTTGAGCGCACTTATCGGTGTTCCGGTAGGAATGCGTGGAAATGTGCTAAAGCCATTCTTCTTGTTATTTATTGCTTACACAGCCTTGCGTGGTCGGCTGCCCAAGAAAGCTCTGTTACTGCTTCTTCCTCTGGTAGTGTTTATTGTCTTTCCGTGGCTAACCCTGGTAAAAGAAGCACGCTTTTCTCCAAATCCGGTCAGTAGAGTTGAATATGCTACCCAAGAATTAGGCCAAATGAGCACCAGAGATAAGCTGGAATTGGCCTCTTGGACATTTGTAGGCCGATTTATGGCGGGACCCTCCCTTATTTCAAGATTCAGCAACTTTTACCCTCAGGTTATTCCCTATGCTGGCTGGAAACCCTTGCGAATCAGTTTAGAAATGAATCTTCCCCGCTTGTTGTTTCCTTCTAAAGGGAATCCTGGCGCACTCCTTAACGAATATTCCCGTCGCGTGGGCATAATTGGAGAACGAGACTATGTTACATCTGCGGTTTTTGACGCAATATCCGGGTATTACATCATGTTCGGACCTATAAGTTTGTTTCTCTTTTGCGTCTTACAAGGGTACCTGTTTCGAGTATTGTATGATTGGCTGGTGGTGCGTTCATTTTGGGTATTCGGCGTTGTTATTTATCTCTATTTTTTCTGGTCTTCGCCTGATTTTTCGGCAATATTCGTACAAGTGCCCAGTCTCATACGATATCTGATGATTTCCATTCCCATCTGCTACTTCTTGTCCAGAAGCAACGCTGGAGGGGTATCTGGTCACCCTTCGACTCCTAATATAACTTAAGATCGTTTCTTTGCTCGGATTATTTATAATAACGATCCCAAAACCAGCAATGGCAGGGCTGTCTAGCATGAAAATAATTTTTTTGGCGAATTTAGCGCATGGCAGTACCTCCATGCAACGGATGAAGGCTCTACAGAGATTGGGGCATTCTGTTATACCTTTGGATACTAAATATACAGGGCATTGGATATCGCGATATTTGCAACATCAGATCAACCGCATAGATTATCATCTTACCGATTGGCGTATTGATCCATGGCGTGTCAACAGTCGTCTGCTGACATTGCTCGATAGAGAGCAAGACTATCAGGCTCTTTGGCTTGAACGTGCTTTGATGGTTCGGCCTGCCACGCTCAAAAAAATAGCCCAGAGGTGGCCTCATTTGGTGATTGCCGGCTATAGCCCTGATGATCAAATGAATCCGGCCAACCATAGCCGTATTTATTTGAAAAGCATACCACTTTATGATGTTCTCTTTACCAATAAAACTTTTAATGTATCCGATTTATATGATATTGGAGCGCGAAGTGTAGTATTTGTCAAAAATGGTTTTGACCCGGACACCCATCGCCCCGTACCACTAACCTCAGAAGAGCGGGAGAGATTTGGTGCTCAGGTTAGCTTTGTAGGAACCTTTGAACGTGAACGAGCGGAATACTTACGCATTATTGCCGAGATGAAGATTTGCACAATTAAGGTATGGGGAAATGACTGGAACAAGATGAAGAATCCGGGAGCGCTTAAGTCATGCATCCAGGGGATAGCTGTTTATGGAGACGACTATGCCCGGGTTATTTGCGCCAGCAACATTAATCTCTGTTTCCTGCGTAAAGCTAACCGTGATCAAGTAACGACCCGTTCTGTAGAAATTCCTGCCTGTGGAGGCTTTATGCTGGCCGAGCGTACCGATGAGCACTTGGCCTTATTTGCTGAAGACCGTGAGGCAGCCTACTTTGTTTTTGTTGAAGAGATGAACGCAAAGGTAAAATATTATTTGGAACATCCCAAAAAACGTCACGAAATCGCCAAGGCCGGTCGGCAACGTTGTCTCAATGCTGGATATAGCAACCTGGAGCTTATGAAGGGCATGGTAGAGATTCTCCAAGACGAGGCTAACCGAAAAAATGGGTCTTCTGTCAAAACCTTAAATCTAAATTGATCACTCAAGGAGAAGTCTGTTTATGATGGCCGATGCCAACCGAAAATCAATTAGGATGGCTGTTCTGACCAGCCATCCCATTCAATATCAGGCTCCTTTATTTCGCCGCTTGAGCCAAGTGCCGGGGTTGGCACTGCGTGTTTTTTTCTGCTGGGACTTCGGGGTACGGGAAGGACGTGATCCCCAGTTCGGTCGCGCGTTCAAGTGGGACATTCCACTGCTGGAAGGGTATGATTATGAATTTCTAAAAAATGTCTCCTCAGATCCCGGCACGCATTGGTACTACGGCTTAAAGAATATCGACGCTGTTGAACGTATATTGGCATATATGCCCGATGTTTGTTGGATCAATGGTTACTGCCATTGGACAGAACGACAAGTCCTTAAGCACCTTAAACGGCGAGGTGTACAGATACTTTTTCGCGGGGAGTCGAATTTTCTGGTGTCGCCTCCTTTGTGGAAGCGTATGATCAAATGGTTCTACTTAAGGTGGTGGTTTGCCAACGTAGATCGCTTTTTATGCATTGGCAGCCTTAATCGGGAATTTTACCTACATTATGGAGTAAGCGAAGAACATTTATTCCTGGCCCCTTACGCGGTGGACAACGATTTTTTTAGCGGGTGTTCCGAAACAGCTCAAATTGAGGCTAGGAGATGGCGAGTTGATCTGGGGATAGCACCGGACACCACTGTAGTGCTATTTGCCGCCAAACTCATTCCTAAGAAAAGGCCACTTGACCTGTTACGGGCTTTTGCCGGCTGCAGACATGTTAAACATGCGGTGCTTGTTTTTGTGGGCGATGGTGAGTTGAGAGATGACCTGATAAAAGAGGTGGAACGTTTGCGACTGACAGACAGGGTATACTTGTTGGGCTTTCAGAACCAGTCACGTATGCCCACCTGTTATGCGCTGGGAGACATAATGGTACTGCCATCTATGATAGAACCTTGGGGGCTGGCAGTCAACGAGGCCATGAACCTTGCTCGTCCCATCATCGTTTCAACAAGGGTTGGAGCAGCTCCGGATCTGGTAGCTCCGGGAAAGGCGGGATGGATTTTCCCGGCTGGTGATTCAGAGGCACTTACACGGTGTCTTGACGAGGCCCTAGAGGACCGAAGGCGGTTGGTCTATATGGGCATAGAGGCTAGGGAAAGAATTAAGCAGTGGGGAATTGACCAAACAGTCGAAGGCATCCTAAACGCTGTCAGATCCTTGTAGGATTGTCTTCAAGGGGTAACCATGAGGGTTTCTCGCCAGGCTCTTGACCGATGGATGGAACGCCATCAGATCGGTCCATTTGACCTTAGTTATGTTAACACTACTCTTGCCTTCTTGGAAGCTGTTGAGGCAGTTCTTCCTAAAGGCGCTGTTGTGCTTGATTTAGGGTGTGGCTGCCACGACCAACATGACAGGCGTGGGCGCTTTGCCCATCTGGTGAGCACGTTTTATGGTATTGATATAGAGCCTGGGGTCTACAGGAACAAAGGACTTGATTTAGCTTGTCGCGGTGATGTGTGTCATATCCCATTTAGAGACAAAATGTTTGATGTGGTTTACGCTGACTATGTAATGGAACACGTAGAGCGGCCGGATAAGGCTTTTTCGGAGGTATACCGTGTTCTTAAGCCAGGTGGCCATTTTGTCTTTCGCACCCCTAATTTTAAACACTATGTTCCCTTGGTGGCGAAAATGGCGCAAGGACGAATTTACAGAGCACTGTTGCGCCTGAGCGGTCGGGATGAGCAGGATTCTTTTCCGACCTATTTTCGAGCTAATACGCACCATCGTTTAGTTAAGTTGGCATACGATAGTGGTTTTAGAGTCGTTGGTATTCAATTTGCCGATGGAGGACCTTTTTATCTTAAAAATTTTCTACCACTCTACACCCTTGGAATCTTGCATCAATGGTGTGTAAATAAGATCTCTTGTTTGAATCAATTTTGCGGGAATATCATAGGAACTTTCGTACGACCAGGGATAAAAGAAGAGGGACTATAGGTTTGAAGTAGTGTTGTTAAATCAGAAATTTTATAGTCTCTATCTAAGTCGCCTGAGCTAAGGAACTCTAACGTGGTCAAATCTGCCAAACAAAAAATCATTGAGAATTACTATGAAACAACCTCAGCGAGGTCCGGAAGTGGAAACACAGCCTATTATGAGCGTTGTGCCTCTCATCTGGCTCGCCGCTTGCAGAGGTGGCTTCCGAAAGATCCGGAGTGCACGGTCTTGGACCTCGGATGTGGCCGTGGAGAATTGCTATACTTGTTGGAAAAACGCGGTTTTAATAATCTGACCGGTGTAAATCTCAGCAAAAAGGAACTTGAGCAAACCCGAAGATATACGAAAGCGGCGTACTATTGCCAAGACATATTGACCTTTTTACACGAGACGAAACTGACATTTGATTGGATTGGAGTCCTAAACATCTTAGAGCACCTGGATAGAGACACCCTGCTAAACGTTCTACAGGCCTCGGCCGCCCGATTACGGCCTGGAGGCGTGATTGTCGCCATGGTCCCGAATGCGATATCCCCGTTTGCAGCCGTAACGCGGTTTTGGGACATTACCCATGAATTGTCATTTACTCCTAATAATTTTCGTCAGTTGGCGCATCTATCCGGCCTCTCTCCGTGCATAGAGTTTAGAGAATGCAGCCCAAAGCCCCATGGGTTAAAAAGCCTTATTAGATGGATGGGTTGGCAATGTATAAGGGGTCTGATCCGATCCTATTTGCTGATTGAAACGGGAGATTCCAAAGGAGGCATTTATACAATGGATATGCTTGTGCGTTTGCATGTAGCCGAAGACTATGCGGTAGGCAAATGCACTACACTAAGTTAGCAACTATCGTGTCTCAAAATCACTTAAAAATCATTGACAAGTATGGAGCAAAGGGCGTTAGAAAAAAAATCAAGCTAATGCCTTTTTTACTCTCGACTTGTCTAATAATGATACAAAGTAAATGAAACTTCTCTGTATAGTTCCAAGTTACTGGCCAGCTTTTCAGTTTGGTGGTCCAATATACTCTGTGCATGGCTTGAATAAAGCTTTAGTTAAAAAGGGGGTTGATGTAACCGTCTATACGACGAATGTTGGTTTAAATGGAAAGGTTCCGGTTAATCAGGAAGTTGATGTTGATGAGGTAAAGATCACTTACTTTGCATTTACAAAGTCTTTTGAGTTTATGGGTGCAACAGGATGGCAGTTTACTTGGCAGATGACGAGGGCTTTGAGAAATAATCTGAATAAGTTCGATTTAGTTCATATTGTAGCTGTGTGGAATTATCCTATAACGGCTGCAGCTCATTATTGCAAGAGATATAAAAAACCTTACCTCATTTCTCCAAGAGGTCTTCTATATCCTTACACTACTGGCAAAAAATCTTGGAAAAAATGGCCATATTATCATCTTATGATAAAAAAGACCCTTAGGTGTGCCTCTGCCATTCACTACACCACAGAGGATGAAAAAGAGCTGTGTCACAGGTTTTTAGGGCTTAATAATCAAGCCGTTGTTGTGCCTAATGGACTGGAACTGCTGAAATTTGAAGCTCTCCCTCCAGGGGATGAATTTTTTAATACATATCCTCATCTTTCCGACAAAAGGCTTTTGCTTTATCTTGGCAGGATTAATTGGAAAAAGGGACTTGATATATTGATAGAGGCTTTCTCTTATTTAGTAAAAAATCGTAAAGATGCTCACCTTGTTTTGGTAGGAGGGGACGACGGCGACGGATATAAAGAGAAAATAGAAAGGCTGGTAAAAAAGTATGGAATTGAAAAGTATGTAACTTTTACAGGCATTCTCTCCGGGAGTAAGAAGCTGGCCGCATATAGGGCGGTTGAAATTTTTATTCTTCCCTCCTATTCTGAAAATTTTGGCATGGTCGTTGTTGAGGCGATGGCCTGCGGATGTCCTGTAATAATAAGCAACAGGGTGGGGATATACAGGGAAGTACAGCAGAGAGAGGCGGGCATGGTGATTGAACCTGAAGTGTCTGAGATTGTTAAGGCAGTTGAGCTTTTACTTGATAATAAAGGCCTGAAAGAGCGAATAAGTGCTAATGGGTATGATTTAGTGAAAAGTCAATATGATATTGATAAGGTGGCAGAAAAGATGATTGGAGTTTATGAATCTATGTGATGAGTAAGTAATGTGGTTAAAGGATTTGGGTGGATCGAAATGAGACTAGAAGTACATGATTATTTGATGCTGGCTATGCGGAGTTTAATGTTAATAAAGAAGCTTGCATCCTTGATTAAAAGTCAAAATTTGTTGATAGTAGAATTTTATAAGGATGGCTATTAACTGAGAGCGGCATAAACTTGGCTAAGAAAAATATAATGTTCGCTTTTTCCATCATGATTCCTATGATAAGAGATTATCGCGTCTATTATCCTACGTGTCTCCTCAGGATATGATTAACTTAGTCGACTAAAAAGTCTTTCTTTGAGTAATTTTTCATTAAATTTTTGGTGAACCAGCCTAAAAAACTCAGAAATTTGAGCCTTGTTTTTTTTGAAATTATAAGCGGCTGATGGCATTAACGGGTTATAGTATCCCCCAGACTGCCTTTGAGAAAGTTTCTGGCTAAACGAAAATCAGACTTTAGATGCCCTATTACAGACTCAATTCCTGCCCTTCTTCTAAATCTCTTTCGGGCTTTCTGCTTCTGGTAGGCTGTATCAGTTTCTTTGGGTAGCTTGGGAGTAAGGATTCTGGTTCCTTCTACTATTGTTTTACCTTTAGCTACGGTCACAAATAGCCACTTTAGGGGCTCTGCCCACAAGATTCTTTAATTGGGACAATAAGTTGGGTAAGGTGTGACCACCATAGGTATTTTCTTTAAAACTTATAGCACCAAATATGATTCCTGTAGTCTTGGTCATAGCCAGACATGTTTTGGAGCCAAATTTATATTTCTTATGCTCTTTGCCTTTGCTTATACAATAAACTTCGGGCTCATGGAGGATATAGATTTTATTCTTGTTTTTTCTTTTTTGATGATAAACCTTTTCAAAAAGCTCAATTTGTTCCTTGTATTTTGGGTAAACTTCTTAAGGCAGCTTATGTTTGATTTATCGAACTAGAATTCCGGTTATGGTCTTAATCCGTTCCCAGGGGATTTTTTTAGACAAAATAATCAAAGGATGTTTGGGATTAAGCTGATCCATTAAATCTGGATATAAAAAAACACGTTGTTTAATTTTAGGCATAGTAGTTTGCATAAAATCACCTGCCTGATAATTAAAATTTCCGATCAGTTTTTTACATCAATTAACTATTTCCCGGTCGAGTATGTTATATTAAATTTAACATTTTCCCAATAATTATCAGACAGTTAAATACTCTTTAAATGTCGATTAACTTAAAGAAAGCTTTCAGTTGTTAGGTGCTATATGCTTGAAGATATTACAATTATTGTTTTAACTTTTAATGAGGAGAAAAATGCCCAGGCATGTTTAGATAGTATAAAAGGTGTTACCTCTAATATTTTTGTTGTTGATTCATTTTCCACAGATAAGACTCTGGAGATTTTGCATAATTACGACATAAAATATGTACAACATGAGTTTATAAGTTATTCTCAACAAAGAAATTGGGCGCAAAAAAATAATCCTTTTAATACTGAATGGGTTTTTCATTTAGATGCGGACGAGAGATTTACTGTTGAATTGAAATGCTGGCTAGAAAAAAAATTTAATAGAGATAAACAAAAGCTTGATGGCTTCATGTTTAGTAGAAGAACAGTTTTTTTAGGAAAATGGATACGCTTTGGGGGGCACTACCCATGTTATCATTTGAGATTATATCGTTCTTTATTGGGAGTATGCGAGGATAAAGCATATGATCAGCATTTTGTGGTTAATGGTAAAGTAAAAAATATTAATGGTATAGATATAATAGATACTGTTACAACCGATATATCCTCATTTATTAACGCACATAATAAATGGGCAACAAATGAAGCAATAGAATTAGTTCTGCAAGAACAAAAAGGAGATATAACTGAGAATATTTTAGGTAATCCTATTGAAAAAAGAAGATGGTTAAAAAATAATTTATTTCAAAATGCTCCGCTTTTTTTAAGAAGTTTTATTTATTTTATTTATAGGTATTTCTTTAAGTTAGGCTTTTTAGATGGGAAAGAGGGTTTAATATTTCATATTTTACAAGGTTTTTGGTTTAGATTTTTAGTAGATGCTAAGGTTTATGAAATTTATACAAAAGCGGGGAAAGACCGGGAAATGATAAAAGATTATCTAAAAAGTGAATATCAAATAACTCTTGATAAAACTATTACAAACAGGAGCCAAAAATGAACATCCTGGGTATTAACGCCTACCATGGCGATTCATCAGCTTGCATCATAGTTGATGGCAAGCTGATAGCTGCGGTTGAAGAAGAACGTTTTACAAGACAAAAACATTGGGCAGGTTTTCCTATTTTGGCAATTAAGAATTGCCTGAAGGAGGCAAACCTCAATATAAAGGACATAGACCATATCGCCATCAACCGTAATCCCAAGGCCAATTTTTTAAAAAAGGCTCTTTTTGCCTTCTCCAAACGCCCTTCACTAAAATTGGTCGCTGACCGTCTAAAAAACGCTTCCAGAATTAAAGATATCAAAGAGGTTTTTAGCCAAGAATTCGACATAGACAGTCAAAAGATAAAGGCTCAGGTGCATAATGTTGAACATCATGTCGCCCATCTGGGCAGTTCTTTTTTTGTCTCCCCTTTTAAGGATGCTGCTGTGGTTTCAGTAGATGGTTTTGGCGATTTTGTAGGAGCCATGTGGGGGATGGGCAAGGATAATAAAATTGAAGTTAAACATCGTACTTTTTTCCCTCACTCTTTAGGGCTATTTTATTTAGCCATTACTCAATACTTAGGGTTCCCCAAATACGGCGATGAATATAAAGTCATGGGATTAGCAGCCTATGGTGAGCCGGAGTTTATGGAAGAAATGGGAAAAGTATTAAGGGCTGCTGATGGTTCCCTTAATTTGCTAAATGGTTCTCTATTTGAGCTTGATCTGGATTTTTTTATCCACCATTCAGAAGGTGTCGCCATGACCTGGGATGATGGAGAGCCTGAAATGGGGACTGTTTTTTCAAAAAAAATGGAAGATCTTCTGGGTCCAGCCAGAAGACATGGGGATGAGATAGGGCAGAGGGATAAAAACATAGCGGCTTCGCTTCAGAAAAGATATGAAGAGGTTTTTTTCCACATTTTAAATTTTGTATATGAAGAAACTAAGTGTCCCAACCTGGCTTTGGCCGGAGGCTGTGCCATGAATAGTTTGGCCAACGGCAAAATTTTCCACAATAGTCCTTTCAGGGATGTTTATATCCAGCCAGCGGCTGGAGATGCAGGCGGCGCCATTGGGGCAGCATATTATGTCTGGCATGAGGTTTTGGGTAAACCGCGTCAATTTGTTTTAGAAAAGCCATATTTGGGACCAGAGTTTCAGGACCATGAGATTAAGCAAGTTCTGGATAAGCATAGGACAGAATTTAAAAGTGAAGGATGCAGTTTGGAAAAGATAGGGGATAAGGAGAAATTGTGCCGGATAACAGCTGGATTTATTGCTGAAGGCAAGGTGGTTGGTTGGTTCCAGGGAGGTATGGAGTGGGGACCAAGGGCCTTGGGCAATAGAAGTATAGTATGTGACCCACGCAGGACTGATATGAAAGACATCTTAAATTTGAAGATTAAGAGGCGAGAGTCTTTTCGACCTTTTGCGCCTTCCATACACCTTGAGGCTACCAACGAATATTTTGAAATAGATTATCCCGATCCTTTCATGCTCAAGGTTTACAAAATTAAACCGGAAAAAAGAAAAGCTATTCCGGCTGTAACACATCTTGATGGGACAGGAAGGCTTCAGACAGTCAGGCAGGCGGATAACCCTCTCTATTGGCAGCTTATAGAAGAATTTAGAAAAATTACCGGTGTTCCAGTAGTTTTAAATACCTCATTCAACGAAAACGAACCAATTGTATGTAACCCTGAAGAAGCTTTAAGTTGTTTTTTGAGAACAAAGATGGATGTGTTGGTGATGGGGAGTTATGTGGTGAAGAGGGGAGGCTAGGAAGGCAGGAAGATGAGAAGTTGGGAAGCTGGGAAGTTTTGTGAAGAGGATGTTGAGAAGATAAGAAGATGAGCAATTAAGAAAACAAGAGGATATGGAGAATGGGGAAGATAGGACATTTTAGAGAGCTGGAGGTTTATAAGAAAGCATTTTGTGCAGCGATGAGGATTTTTGAAATAACAAAGTCTTTTCCACAGGAAGAGAAGTATTCTCTTGTTGACCAAATTAGAAGAGCTACAAGATCAGTATGTTCTAATATTGCTGAAGCATGGAGAAAAAGGAAATATATTGCAGTATTTCAAAATAAACTTACAGATGCTATGTAAGAGGCATCAGAGACGCAATGTTGGGTGGAATTTTGTCTTGCCTGTGATTATATTGATAAACTATTGTTTGATGAATTAGATTCTGAATATGAATCAATAATTCTGATGTTGAACTCTATGGAAAGAAATGCAGAAAAGTTTTGCTTTTAACTTCGTGGCTTCCTATCTTCACAACTTCTCAGCCGCCTATCTTCGGTTAAGTTTGAGACTTATAGAGTTCATATGAAGATATCAATTATTACAGCCTGCTTTAATGCGGAGAAAACAATAAGGCACACAATAGAGTCTGTTCTTTCGCAGGGATATGATGATATAGAATATATTGTAGTTGATGGTGCTTCTACAGATGGAACAATAGGCATTGTAAAACAGTATAAAAATCAGATTTCAAAAATAATTTCTGAGACAGATAGCGGTATTTATGAAGCATTGAATAAAGGCGGTAAGCTTGCATCTGGTGATGTAATTGGTTTTCTTCATGCTGATGATATTTATGCGAACAAAAATGTTATAGAAAATGTCACGCAATGTATAGAGGTTGAGCAGGTGGATAGTTGTTATGGCGACCTAGTTTATATTGATAATAAAAATCAAGGAAAGATAATAAGATATTGGAAATCATGTCCTTACCAAGAGGATTTATTACAAAAAGGATGGATGCCCCCGCATCCTACTTTTTTTGTAAAGAAGATTAGTTATGATAAATACGGATATTTTAATACTGACTTAAAAATAGCCGCTGATTACGACCTGGTGCTTAGGTTTTTATATAAACATAGGATTTCTACTTACTATTTACCTGAAGTTTTAGTAAAAATGAGGGTAGGAGGGAAGAGTAATAGAAGTTTAAGAAACATTTTGCTAAAATCAAAGGAAGATTATCTGGCTCTTAAAGAGAATGGCGTTGGTGGCTTACATACCTTATTGTTAAAAAATATAATTAAGATACCGCAGTTTTTTAGGAGAGTTTGAGGCGGTGCATGCGATAGCAGCCTTGCCATTTATGAAGCTTATATTTTAACCACAGACGCACGCAGATTTTTGAGGGTTAAGGATTAAGGATAAGGGGTAGGAATTAAGTGTTACGGGGTAGGGAAAGCTACTTTGTTTTCACCACAGACGCAGACAAGCGCCGTCCGGCGATTTTCCGGTCTCGCGGGGTGCATCCGCTAGTAGCGGGAAAATATTTTGAGTTTATTTTCGTATTGGACAGGGCTATCAGCATACCTGAGCCCTTCCTGTGCTTAATTAAGGGCAAAAAAGAGGGTGTACTCGATTCTCATAGGCATTATAGATTGTTTTTGTAATTAACTATACTTCATTGGGGGAGAAAGTGAATAAAGTTGCTTTGATAACAGGAATTACAGGACAAGATGGTGCATATCTTGCGGAGTTTTTGCTTAAAAAAGGTTATATAGTGCATGGAATAAAGAGAAGGGCGTCACTTTTTAATACTGACAGAGTTGATGCTCTTTATAAAGATCCGCATGAGGAGGATGTAAATTTTTTCTTACACTATGGGGACATGACTGATTCTACAAATTTAATAAGAATAATTCAGGAAGTGCAGCCTGACGAGATTTACAATCTGGCGGCTCAATCTCATGTAAAAGTTTCATTTGAAACTCCAGAATATACAGCAAATGCGGATGCTCTTGGAACCTTGAGGATATTAGAGGCAATTAGAATATTAAAAATGGAAGATAAGACGAAGTTTTATCAGGCTTCTACCTCCGAACTTTATGGAAAAGTTCAGGAGATACCGCAAAATGAAAAGACGATGTTTTACCCAAGGAGCCCTTATGCCGCGGCTAAACTTTATGCTTATTGGATAACGGTAAATTATAGGGAAGCATATAATATGTTTGCCAGCAACGGGATTCTTTTTAACCACGAATCTCCTATTAGAGGAGAGACTTTTGTAACAAGGAAGATTACGCGGGCTACTGCAAGGATCAGGTTTGGGCTGCAGAAAAAGCTATATCTTGGAAACTTGGATGCAAAGAGAGACTGGGGACATGCGAAAGATTATGTTGAGGGGATGTGGCTTATCGTGCAGCAGGATGAGCCTGATGATTTTGTTTTGGCAACCGGGGAGGCCCACTCTGTAAGAGAGTTTGTAGAATTGGCTTTCAGGGAAGTTGGGATAGAGATTGAGTGGATAGGTAAAGGAGTCCAGGAAAAGGGGGTTGTTCGGGGGATAAGAAGATTGGAAGATGAGAAGTTAGGAAGATGGGAAGATGAGAGGGCTGGAAAAGAAGAAGATAAATTCTCGCGCCAAGACGCCAAGACGCCAAGGGGGGAAGAGGAGAAGCTACGAAGATGCGAAGTTAGGAAGACGGGAGATTGGAAAGGGATAAAAGAAGGGGATGTAGTGATAGAGATTGATCCGAGGTATTTTAGGCCGACAGAAGTAGATTTTCTTCTTGGTGATGCAACAAAGGCAAGAGAAAAGCTTGGCTGGAAACCAAAACATACTTTTGAGGAACTTGTTAGGGACATGGTTAGTGCTGATCTTGAGCTGGCTAAAAGAGAGTTGTATCTTAAAAATGGTGGTTATAAGTGTCGTAATAACTGTGAGGAGTGATGCTTGAGATAGAAAGAATATAATTGTTAACCGCAGACTCACGCAGACGGACGCAGACGAGCCTTGCCAGCGACTTGCTGGCAAGGCTGGCGTACTGGCCCTTCGGGCCATGAATGAAATTTTTCCTGAGTGCAAAATGTTTGATGCAAATATAAGTATAATATCCTTGGCCGAAGCCAACAGTTTTTGTTTGGCAGGCCTTGCCGAAGAAAATGTCTGTGTAAGTCACGTGTGTCTGTGGGTAAATAAAAATGGATATTAATCAATTGACTTACGCAATCAACGGGGCCATTTTTGAAGTAAATAGAGTGCTTGGGCCTGGATTTTTGGAGAAGGTTTATGAGAAGGCGCTGTTTATAGAGTTGAAGGAGCGTGGTTTTTACGTAATAGCACAAGCGCCGATTGGTATAAATTACAAGAGCCAATGCGTTGGCGAGTATATAGCGGATTTGTTGGTTGAAGATTGCGTGATTATAGAACTTAAGACTGTTGAGAGATTGGAAAAGATTCACGAAGCTCAACTTTTGAATTATTTGAAGGCAACAGGTCTGAAAGTCGGGTTATTGGTAAATTTTAAGTCTCCCAAGGTTGAGATAAAGCGTTTTGTTTTAGATCTGACCGAAAACCAGTGATTATTTTACCGCAGACTTACGCAGACAGACGCAGACAAGCCCTGCCAGCAGGGCTAAACTTCCAGCCTTTCAGGCCGGATGAGATATTTGAAGTTCGATTTTTATCGTATCAGATATGGTATTAGCTCAGGTTGGAAGTGATGCGTGTAAGTAAAGAGTCCTCTCGGCCCTTTTGGGCCGTCAGGTTTTTGTTCGGCAAGGTCTGCCGAACAAGAATGTCTGCGTTAGTCTGCGTGCGTCTGCGGTTGAAAATATAAGGAGGATTACTGATTATGGATTACGGGGTAAGGATTACGGGGTAAGTGGGATGTATTGGAAAGATTTGAGGGTATGGCAGAAAGCGCACGAGCTAGTTTTACAGATTTATAAGGTAACATCCAGATTTCCAAAAGAAGAAATATACGGATTAACAAATCAGATTAGGCGGGCATCAGCTTCGGTGCCAGCGAATGTTGTGGAGGGATACTCACGAAATTCAACAAAGGAATATATTAAATTCTTGTTCAATGCACGTGGGTCCCTTGAAGAGGTAAGGTACTTTTTGCATTTAGCAAAAGATTTAGAGTACTTGTCTGAAGGTAAGTATCAAGTCTTGGAGGATGGATATAAACAGGTAAGCAAGATGTTAAATGGAATGTTGACAACTCTAAAAGGGAAAATCAAATGACTTTCCCCCTGCCACGTACCCCTTAATCCTTACCCCGTAATCCTTAAAACGTCTGCGTGCGTCTGCGGTTAAAAATAAAAGAGGGATTCAAGTAAGCTTCCTTAATCCTTACCCCTAAAAATAGGATTATATACTATGCACAAAAATTCAAAAATTTACGTCGCAGGGCATAGAGGGCTGGTTGGCTCTGCAATCATCAGGAAACTGGAAGAAAAAGGCTATAGCAATATTATTACCAGAACTCATGCTGAACTTGATCTCACCAGGCAGGATGATGTGGAAAGATTTTTTGAGGAAAACAGACCTGAATATGTTTTTTTAGCTGCTGCAAAGGTTGGAGGTATTGTTGCAAACAATACTTATAAAGCAGAGTTTATCTATGACAACCTTATCATTGCGGCCAATGTAATTAATGCTGCTTATAAATTTGGTGTAAAAAAACTCCTTAATCTTGGCTCTTCCTGTATATATCCCAAGTTTGCGCCTCAACCCATGAAGGAAGAGTATTTACTAACTGGTAGTTTGGAACCTACAAATGAACCATATGCTATTGCCAAAATAGCAGCAATTAAACTTTGTAGGTATTATAATGAGCAATATGGGACAAATTTTATATCTGTAATGCCTACAAATCTTTATGGTCCCAATGATAATTTTCATCTCTTGAATTCCCATGTTTTGCCTGCTCTTATAAGAAAATTTCACCTGGCCAAGCTCCTACAACAGGGTGATTTTGAGGCTATTAAAAGAGATTTTTTAAAACATAGAGATGGCAATATTCGAACTGGTTCAAAGAGTATTTCACTTTCTTTAACTTCACCCACAGAAGATGTACTAGAAGTCTTGAAATTTTACGGCATTACCCAAAATGCAATCTCCTCTACCCCGTCATCCTCATCTTCTTCCATTCAACATTCAACATCCAACATTCAACATCCAACATCAATAACCCTCTGGGGCACAGGCGAAGTTTATCGTGAATTTCTTTATGTAGATGACCTGGCCGATGCCTGTATTTTTTTGATGAAAAATTATGATTACAAGGAGATAGGTGAGTTTGTTAATGTTGGTACAGGAAAAGATATAACCATTAGTGAGCTTGCAGAACTTGTGATGAGTGTCGTTGGGTTCAAAGGAAAACTTAAATTTGATAGCTCTAAACCTGACGGTACTCCAAGAAAGCTTTTGGATGTCTCTAAATTAAGTGATTTGGGATGGAGAGCAAAAGTCCCACTGAAAGAGGGTGTTAAAATGACGTATGATCGGTATGTTAGAATGGGCAAAAAATGATTTCCGATAAGTATTTTCTGGAAATCATCTATTTAGGCCTGATTTTTTTTATTTCCCTGTTGTTATCCATTGTTCTTACCTCTTTATCCTCACGCGTTGCCCTTTTTTTAGGAATTGTTGACCAGCCTGATGTCCGCAAAATACATTCCGCTCCCATACCCTGTACAGGTGGTCTTGCCATGGCGGCAAGCCTTTTTCTTTCCATATTTATATGTCTGAGATTAACCCCGGAGGTAAAAGGGTTTTTATCCGGGGGAGCGATTGTAGTTTTTTTTGGCGCACTGGATGATAGATTTTCACTTTCGCCAAAACTAAAATTTTTAGGAGAAATCCTGGCTGCCGTGGTTTTTATGTTTGTTGGTAAGATCAGTTTGTACTCTCTTGGCGATATTTTGGGTATGGGAGAAATAAGGCTGTTTTTTTTGGGGCCCTGGGTGACAGTTTTTTGTATGGTCGGAGTGATGAATGCCTTGAACTTATCAGACGGGCTGGATGGACTGGCCGGCGGCATAAGTGCTATTGCCTGCTTTTTTTTATTTATTTTTGCTTATGTACATAATAACTGGTCATTTGCTTCTATAATCATAATTCTTTTGGGAGTTATCGCAGGGTTTTTACGTTACAATAGCCATCCAGCCAAATTATTTATGGGAGATACGGGCAGTTTACTTTTGGGGTATTCACTGTCTGCAACTGCTGTTGCTATTGTTAGGTCGTCCCATGGTAGCCCGAATGCAGCTCCAATTTCAGTAGCCATAGTGCTGGCCTTACCAATTGTGGATACGGTCTGGGTGATGCTAAGACGTTTAATCAAGGGAGAAAAAACATTTAATCCGGACAAGACTCATTTGCACCATCGTCTTTTAGAGCTAGGACTTAGCCATTCAAGTGTGGTTGCCATTTTATACTGTCTGATGAGTTTTTTTGGGTTTTGGGCTTGGAGCATTCGAAAATGGCCGGAGTGGATTCAGTTTTACTCAACACTAGGGATTGTAGTTTCGATTTACTGCCTGGTTGCGTTTCTAGAAAAGCATAAAATTAGAATGCCAGCCAAAATAAAATTTGATTTTAAGTTAAGTTTTATTAACGAATTTTTGAACAGTTCCTGGATAAAACACAGTGTACGTATTGTTATGCCTGTTTTTATTTTTGCTTTTCTGAGCCCTTTCTTTTTTTTGCCAGCAACTAATCAACACTATGGTCTCTTGGCTTTAGTGATGATTCTGCTTTTGGCATTGTTTTTTCCGTGGCATGGAGGGAAAAGACAGGTAAGTATTGCTCATGGCTTTTTGTACTTAGCGTGTTTTTCCTGTTTGTTTATTTACAATTTTGCGTTTGAAAAATATTTGTGGCTGCCATGGTATCTTCAGAGCATAAGCTTGATTGCTCTCTTATGGGTAATGTTGCGAGTTTTGTTTAGGCGTAGTGCTCGTGCTCTCCTGCTTTCAAGCTTTGAAATTTTGTTTATTATATTTTCTTGGTTTATTCCCTTTGTTTTCTGTTCTGCCTTTAATTTCAATTTAGAGACGAAATACAGGCTGATTTTAGTTTGTCTTCAGTGCCTCCCGTTGCTCGCAGCGCTTAAAGTCATGCTACGCCACCATGTGTGGAGAAATCGTTCTCTGGCTTTTATTTTTTTTATTAGTTTTTTGGTGGTTGGGGGAAGGAGTTTTTTGTAGTTAAAATAAGAAGGCAAGAGTGCATCTAAATGTTTGCACTGGCACAAAGATTGTTGCCCCTGAAGCACAAATTTTTTCCTAACTTCCAAACCTCTCATCTCCTCAATTTCCTAACAAACTCATTCCTTGATACACTGCAGTGGCCAGGACAAAGGCAAAAAGAGTGTTGAAGACCATGCTAAACAAGGCCCAGTGCCAGGAACCGGTTTCTTTGGCAATGGCCACTATGGTTACCAGGCAAGGGGCATATAAAAGAATAAACAAGATCAGGCTGACGGCCCTTTTGACATCCCAGCCGGGATCCCGGGCAATTTTGTCAGCCAGAGATATTGGCTCCTCAACCTCGACCTGGCCCAGGGAATAGGCGGTTCCCAGGGTAGAAACGATAACCTCCTTGGCTGCAAAGCCGCCTATGAGAGATATATTTATCTTCCAGTCAAATCCGGCCCACCTGGTCACAGGTTCAAGTAAGGTTCCCAGTCTTCCTGCCAGTGAATATCTAAGCCTTTCTTGAGCCAGGTTTGCATCAAGCTGAGTAAGGAGTTGGTTAAGTTTCAATATTATTGCCTGGTCCCCGTTTTGGGCCTTAACTTCCTGAATTTGCCGTTCTATCTCCGTTTTGTGCTGGGTAAATTTATGTACTTGATCATCAGGCAAACTGGGAAATGTCATGGCTGCCCATAGCAGGATTGAGATGGCCAGGATCACGGTGCCTGCTTTTTTGATATATTGCCAGGTCCTTTCCCAGGTATGTATAAGCAGGCCCCTTAAAGTGGGGTAGCGGTAAGGCGGGAGTTCCATTACAAAAGGAGTGGGGGCGCCTCTAATAATGGTCGAGCGTAATATTCGGGATACAATCAGGGCTGCTGCCCAGGCTGTCATGGAGATGAGAAAAAGGACCGTTGGTTTGTTCTTTGGGAAAAAAACTCCTACCAGCAGGATGAAGACAGGCAGCTTTGCACCGCAAGGCATAAAAGGGACAGTGAGCAAGGTGGCCAGTTTTTCTTTGGGACTGCGCAAGGTCCTGGTAGCCATAACTCCTGGCACGGCACAACCTCCGGCAATGCCGCCGGAGATAATAAAGGGCATGACAGAACAGCCATGCAGGCCAAAAATGCGGAACACGCGATCAAGCATGTATGCTACACGTGCCATGTACCCCGAGTCCTCCAGGAAGGCTATACACATGAACATTAAGGCGATCAGGGGCACAAAGCTAAGGACACCGCCAACGCCACCTATTATTCCCGAAACCACCATTGACTGCAAAAGACCAGGCGGGATGAGGCTGGTAGCCGTATCAGCCATCCAGGCAAAAAGGTTTTCCACCCAGTTCATTGGGATTTCACCGAGCCAGAAAGTAAATTTATAAATGGCGTAGAGAATCAGGGCCATGATCAAAGGCCCAAAAAATTTGTGCGTCAAGACCCTGTCTATTCGGTCTGATATGGCTATACGCTCTTTATGGGTGTCACGTTTTATTACATCCTTGAGCAGGGAGGAGATAAATCCGTAACGGTAATCAGCAACAATGGCCTCAGGATAGGTATTCAAAGTTTTTTGGCAATGTTCTGCTATCCTGGTTGCGGCTTGCTCCAGTTCCCTGGCCAATGTTTTATTGGTTTTTAGGCCCAAAGCCCGGATTTCATCATCGCCTTCCAGGTATTTGAGGGCTGTCCAGCGGGGGGGATAGAGGTTGGTGAGAAAATGGTTTTGCTCAATCTTCTCCGTCATTTG
Source organism: Desulfovulcanus ferrireducens (assembly GCF_018704065.1). Lineage (NCBI taxonomy): Bacteria > Pseudomonadati > Thermodesulfobacteriota > Desulfovibrionia > Desulfovibrionales > Desulfonauticaceae > Desulfovulcanus > Desulfovulcanus ferrireducens. Next base: position 69,083 of record NZ_JAGUQP010000011.1, read on the forward strand.
CTGGAGTACAGGGTCCAGGTCAGGGCCATAGGAAATGTTCAAGGGTGTCCACGACCCCGCGGAAGAGTCGGCCAGTTCAATTATGTTCTGGATAAGGAGGTCTTTGCCCAAGCCTTGCCTAGCGACTGTTTCCACAACAGGAACCTTTAAGCGTTTGGACAAAAGCTCTGTATTAATGGTGAGTCCTTTCTGGCGCACCTCATCCATCATATTCAGGGCCAAGATGACGGGTATACCCAACTCCATGATCTGGACGGCCAGGTAGAGGTTGCGTTCCAACGCACCAGCGTTGAGCACATCCACAACCAGGTCTGGCTTTTCTTTGGCCAAAAAGTTTCTGGCCACTAACTCCTCTTGAGAGTAAGCTGTCAGGGAATAAGTACCTGGCAAGTCAACAAAGTGGAGTAGGCGGTCCTGGACTTCTATAAAGCCCTCTTTTTTTTCAACTGTAATTCCCGGATAATTGCCAACATGTTGCCTGGAGCCGGTCAGGCTGTTAAATAGGGTGGTTTTGCCTGAATTTGGGTTGCCAGCAAGAGCGATGATTATTTTTTTCTTACTCATCCAAGACCTCCACCATAATATGGTCGGCCTCATTATTGCGCAGGGTCAAAGTAAAGTCTTTGACGCGCAGTGCCACCGGATCTTTCAGAGGAGCGCGGCCAATGACCTGCACTTCAGAACCTGGAACGAGACCCATATCCCGGATGCGCCGGCCCACTTCGCCTCGAGCAGTAATGCTCTTGATTCGGGCCTTCTGGTTTATCTTTAACTGGCGTAAACACAGTGTTTCAGGCATATCTTCTTCCTTTATTGTAGTATAAGGTTCTGGGGTTAAGGCTTATAACTAATGGCTCATGACCAATAGCTTGTTAATGGGGTATTCAAAGTCAGGACCGGTTATCAAAATATGGAACAGATAATCCTCTCTAGTTGTTATTTAGACGGACCGTCTTCAATTCTCGTCATTCTGAACGGAGTGAAGCGTGGTGAAGTATCTATCTCGTAAGCGAGACAACTCACCCACTGGCGATGAGCTCATTTGCCCCGCCGTGAGCGGGACTCAGGATGACGTTTTTTTTGTTACAATATTTTTTTGTTGATGAACATTACTATTGAAATCAAGGGAGCAAACTTTATCCTGAAGTTATTCCCTGATTATCATTGTCCAAGGGTAGGTGTGTCGATGGATTCCAAAATTTAGTTGATAATCCGATTTTGTCAAGCAAAATTTGGCAAGCCTAACTTTTTCTGTCTTGCCTGGAAGTGATATTTCTGGCACTTCCCTAAGACTATGAAGAATTACGACGCACTTGCTTTGTTTTCTGGAGGTTTGGACAGTATCCTGGCGGTCAAGGTTGTCCAAAAACAAGGTCTTGATGTCTTGGGCCTACACTTTGTTTCACCGTTTTTCGGGCACCCGGATAAAGTGGCTCATTGGCAGGAGCTTTATTCCATTCCCGTTAAAATCGTTGATGTTGCCGAAGAATATTTGCGCATATTGCAGGAAGGTCCCAAGTTTGGCTGGGGCAAGGTCTTAAATCCTTGTGTAGATTGTAAAATTTTTATGCTTAAAAAGGCCAAGGAACTTTTAAGTCACTACGGGGCCAAATTTATTATTTCTGGCGAGGTGTTAGGCCAGAGGCCCATGTCCCAGCGCAGGGACGCCCTGTACTTGATCCGTCGGGAAGCGGACGTAAAGGACGTTTTATTAAGGCCCCTCTGTGCCAAGCATCTTGATCCAACCCCTATGGAAGAGTCCGGACTTGTTGAACGAGATAAACTTTTGGGTATATCTGGCCGGGGCCGTAAGGAACAACTAAGATTAGCCCGGGAATTTGGGCTTCGGGAGATTCCAACGCCGGCCGGAGGATGTTTGCTAACTGACAAGGAGTCTGCCAAGCGCTATCTGCCACTTTTGCAAAGGGTCAAGGGTGCAGAAGCAAGTGACTTTTATCTGGCCAATGTAGGGCGGCAGTACTGGGCAGGCAATTATTGGTTAAGTATTGGTAGGGATAAAAATGATAATCAGCAACTTCTACGCCTAGCCAAGGATAGTGATTATATTTTTAAGCTTAAAGATTTTCCCGGTCCCATAGCCTTGGGTCGCTCTGCTGGGAAGCGGGAAAGCGGGGAAGAGGAGAGACAGGGAGAAGATTGGCCGGAGGAAGTCATTTTAAGTGCTGCTTCTCTGGTTTGTGGATTTTCGCCCAAGGCCAGGAGAAGTAAGCGTAAGGTAGTGGTAGAAATTCGTAAAGACAAAGAAAAGAGAGCTGTTCTGGTTTTGCCGGAGGATGGTTCTTCAATGGATTGGCAGGAGCCAAGGTGGGAAAAGGGTTAAAGCTGCAAAGGCTGGGAGAATTGGTTTATTGGTTGATCGGCTGGCTATTCAGCCATCGACTATTTAACAGCTCAATTATTAAATCAAGTTCCCACTAAACATTAAACTAAATTATAATAGAACCGATTATGTCAACTATTACCATAAATATTATTTTTGTTCTTCTAAGTGCAGTGCTCCTCTGGTTGGGGGCGAACTGGATTGTAGGAAGTGCATCGGCCATTGCCAGGAAATTCAGGCTCTCGGAACTGGTAATTGGTCTGACCGTAGTAGCTCTGGGCACCTCATTACCCGAGTTTTTGGTCACAGCCACTGCTGCCTTTAAGGGGTTAAGCGATATCTCCCTGTCCAATATAGTTGGCTCCAATATTTTTAATCTGGGTCTTATTTTGGGGTTGATGGCCCTCATAAGGCCGGTCAAGACCCACAAGACATTGGTTTTTAGGGATGGACTGGTTCTCTGGGGCTTAACCATTTTTATTCTTATTTCGGTCCTGGACCTGAAAATGGGGCTAGGAGCGGGAATAGTTCTTCTTCTAAGCCTTGTTCTGTACAATGGCTTTATAATCCTGCGTAGTGGCAAGGTACCTGAAGAACTGGAATTACCTTCACAGAGAAAGGCCACCTGGCTGGATTACCCTAAACTTATTTTGGGGTTTGTCATGGTCAGTTATGGTGGACATCTTATGGTGGAAGCGGCATCAACCCTGGCGCGTCTGGCCGGGATCAGCGAATGGGCCATAGGGGTTACCGTTGTGGCCGCCGGAACATCTTTGCCAGAACTTGTCACCTGTCTAGCTGCAGCTTTAAAAGGAAAAAGTGATATGCTTTTGGGAAATCTCCTTGGCAGTGACATCTTTAATTTTGCTGGTGTACTTGGTCTAACTTGCGTGCTCAAACCTCTTTCTGTTTCACCTTCCGCGCTGTCCAGCTTGTATGCGCTGATTACTATGGTTTTTTTGGTTTTGCTGTTTATGCGGACCGGATGGAGGGTATCCAGGCTAGAAGGGGCATGCCTTATTTTCATAAACCTGGCCAGATGGGTGAAGGATTTTGTGTAACCGCTCTCAGGATTAAAATTTCTCGCCCGCTTCCGTTGGTCGCTAGAGTCACCGAGGCACGGAGAAGATATTAGTTCAGGGCCCGAGTCGGGCCCTGAACTAATGTTAATCCCTTGGCTTCGCGAGGGAGAATAATGAACAGAGAATTGACATCAACCATTATCAATGCCGCAATTGCAGTTCACAATGAGCTTGGTCCCGGATTATTAGAGAGCGTATACAGAAAATGCCTTCAGATGGAATTAAAGTCTCGAGGGTTACGAGTAAAAAGTGAAGTGGTTATACCTGTTTATTATAGAGTCTGTGGTCAAACCTTAGTTTAGTTAAGAGGACAATTTTTCATAATTTTTTTTCAATCCTGATTTCTTTCAAGCTGGTGCAAATGCCTGGCCCCATCTAAGGCTTGCTTGCGGGCAGAGCATAATGGGGCATTTATAGGGCAAATGAACATTTTTTTATTGTCGATAGTTATGGCAAATAGTCCCAGGTGTTCAGCTTTGTTCTCCCGATGCTCTGCTTATCCGCAAGCTTTGCCAAGATGGCTTACCCAGTCCTTTGCAAGGCTTTCAATAAACCAGGATTGCTAACCTGGTAGTCAAAATGGGGGGGGTGGCCACAAGTTCTAAAGGGGAACACTAATCCAGGATTTTAGATTATCGTTTAGATCATTGTTGATTTATTAAAGGACGGAATATATCGGATTGCAAACAGCCCGTAAGGGGTTGCGGTCTTTTTCCTGCCAGGAACTCGCTGGCAGGAAAAGATAACTCTGTGGCTCTGCGACTCTAGTGAGACCCGCCTTAAGCGGGACGAACGGGCGAGAGATATTTCACGGTATGAATAACGGAGGCTTTCAATGCGTGATCATAAAGGTGTTTATTATTATCCTAATCCGGCAAACAAAAAAGAACGGATGTATGTACGTGAAAATGATGGGATGATTGAGTTCAGGTTATGGAATCAGGATCATCCAGAAATTTGGGAGAGACATGGCTGGTTGGATATCGACATTATCCGTCGCGCAGCCAAGATGTATAAAGACAAGGGCAAAGGCGAAGATCCTTTAAAATTATACGACCTGGATATTGCCAGGGCCTTGCTCAAAGAAAAGGGTTAACTGGTTGGAAACCCTGTGTAATCGATTATTATGCTCCAGTAATCCATTCCGATAGTTTTTGCTTAATTCTGAGTAATCTGTGTGGATCTATATGCCCCAGTGCTCCTAATAGAATTTTGGCGTCAACAAGTGCAAGTCTGCTGGCTCGGATTACGCTAGGCACTTTCAGGCCTGAAAGACTAAAATCCGAATCCTCTGGTCTTATTAGTTCGTCAATTTCAGGAACGTGTTGATGAAGCTGAGAAGATATCATGCAGATGAGCCAGTCATCAAATTTTCCGGGTAATTTCCGTAATACAAGAGCTGGGCGAAGTTTACCTCCCCCTTGATCAGTTCGAGGAAATGTGAAAAGGAAAGTTTGACCTTCACAGATCATGAACAGGCTTCCTTAATATCATCTAGAGAATAGGGGGAGTCTTCGTCTTCCATTCCCCGCATTGCCGAAGCAAGAGAAAAGTTCTTCCAGTCAATATCATCTTGTTTTTCTATCTTCGCCTTTAAATACTCTACATAGTCAAGAACTTCTATTTGCTTTGATTCTGGCAAGGCTTCTATAGCTTGAATGATCTTTTCTGTAAGTTTCATGTCCTCTTCTCCTTTATCCTAGGTAGCAACAGCTGATTGTTATACAAAAAACTCAAGCACCCTCAATTTAACCTGATCTCCACGACAAGATATGTATCGCCTCGCTTTATCTTCAAACAAAGAGGTTCATCTTTCTTTTTAGCGGCCACGGCAATTTTATGCAAATCAAATAGGGATGTAATTTTTTGCTCGTTGGCCAGGACAATTATGTCTCCTTTTTTTATCCCGGCTTGATATGCTTTAGATGGCTTTAACACCTTTTCAATAATAAATCGTCCGTTATCTTCTTTGATCATCATGCCCAGAGGTGCAACTCTAGGGCTTGGACAGTAAAAATAAATGGTGTTTTGTGATGGTAAGTCCTTTAGTGTGCGTAGGGGTTCCAGGCGTACAATCTTTGCCTGGGGATCAAGTATCTTTAGGCGGTGCTCGATGCCCCAACCATTTTCCACATGACCTGAACCGGCCAGGATGAGTACGGGCTGATTTAGTTTTTTCTGCCATTTTAAGGCCTGTTCGGCCATTTTGCTATCCCAGATAGACTGGATAAGAAGAAACCTGTCCAGGTCCGGTTTTCTTTTTTGCATCAAATTCTGATGCAGGCTAAATTGAGCTATAAGAGAATCTTTTTGTTCCTTTGGAACGGGGATAATCTTTTGGGGGAGATATTTTTTATCGTTTGGGGATAAACTATCCAGACCTTTATGAGCAACTTTGCGGATAAGGTTGTGGGGCAGGTTCAGGGCGATAATCTTTAGTTTATGCTTCTTCGCCCAGGCAAAAATAGGGGCATAAAGATCAAAGTCATAGCCCCAGCTGTCTTCCCACTTAAGTGCCTGAGGCAGCTTTTGGAGGCTGATGCGAGCCTGCGTGAATTGATCAAGAATTTCCTGCTTGTCTTCACTGACCATTTCCAGGGCTAAAATGGGGCCTGCGCCTTTTTGTGTCAGAAGTTTTAAGATCTTTAATTGGACCTTATGGTCACAGGAGCTACGATGGCCTTCACCGACAAGGACAAATTGTGCCCCTTTGAGTTGAACCAACAATTTGTTTTCAGGTAAAATAGAACCATTCCCGGATAAAAAAGAGCCCGGCCCAGGCTTTTCATCTGCCTTAAGGACCGGGTCTTTTACAGCGCAGCCTGCCAGGGCCATGCTAAGTATGACTAGGGTAAGAGAGTTTAAAAAGGTCCCTAGTCCCATTTTCGCTTGTCTTCGATAGGCCTGATTTGTGGAGGCAGTGTACCAGGAGCCAGAATTTTAAGGGTAGGCCTGATTTTGATTTTCTCTCTGAAGACGTGCAGCAGTTCTGCTTCACGTTTGAAACTGGAGGCCTCAATGTACAAGGTCATTTCATCAATACCACCAGGATTGGTAACTTCAATCTGCCATCTCTTGATTTCTTCAAAAGCAGCCATAACCTGTTCGACCTGATGCGGATAGACAAACATGCCCTTAATCCTGGCTGTGGTATCTACACGGCCGACAATATTTCCTAGTCTGGGTGAGGTTCGACCACAAGGACACGGTGAATAGTCAATATAAGACAGGTCACCTGTTGCAAGCCTGATCAAGGGGTAGGTCTTGTTAAAAGTAGTGACTACAATTTCCCCCACTTCTCCTTCTTTAAGGGGAATTCCCGTGTCTGGATGGCATATCTCTACATAAGCTCTATTGGAGATGTGCAGTCCGTTTTTATGGAAGCATTCATAGCCTATACAGCCTACGTCTGCGGTGCCATAACCCTGGCGCATAATCAAATCGAATTTCTTTTCCAAGGTGGTACGCATCTTTTCTGAAAATTTTTCACCGGTAACAAAAGCCACTTCCAGGTACAGGTCTTTACGCAGGTTTAGGCCTTTTTCTTCACCCTTTTGGGCCAGGTGCATAAGGTAGCTGGGAGTACCCACATAGCCTGTTACACGTAACTTCTGCATGATTTCCAATTGTGTATTTGTATTGCCAGGACCGGCAGGAATGGCTGCACAGCCTAAGTTGCGCAGAGGCTCTTCAAACATGAGCCCAGCAGGAGTAAGGTGGTAATTGAAGGTAATCTGGACTATGTCTCCAGTGCGAAAACCAGCGGCGTAAAAACCTTCAGTCCACCCCCAGTAGTTTTCACTGCGGTCTTCGGGATCGAAGATCGGACCGGGAGACATAAAAATGCGTCGCAACTCCCCTAAATCTTTGGTCAAAAGGCCACCCAATCTGGGCCCCATGGACTGTAAGAAGATAAGTTCTTTTTTCTTTAAAATGGGTATGTGCTTGAGATCATTAAGAGTTTTGAATTTATCCACGGAAAATTGGGCACGGTCAAAGCGTTTTTTGACATCTTCCGAATAGCGATAAGCATAATTGAGGAGTTCTTTGAGCTGTAGCTGATAATATTTTTGACGCTCCCCTGAATCTAGAACTTCTTTGCGACTAAGGATTCCTTCTGTACGATCTTTGCGGGTCATGTTCCGCTATCCCCCTTGGACATAAATTTTCACTATACTTAAAATATTGCCTTATAGGCAATGTTGTCAGAAAAATCAAGAGAAGAAATTCGTTGAACTCAGATAAATGTTAAAAGCCTGAGATACTGTTATGTTTAATAATTTTGAATAAAAATTGACGCATATGCAGAGAAAATATAAAAAAGATGAAAAAAACTATGTTAACTCGTAACTCGTAAATTCAGCGGTCTCATCCCTTTGATTTTATTAAGTATATTTAAAATTGCGCGAATGACAGATTGCCTAGGGCTTCGCATCTTGATTGTTAGATTTTGAACTATTTTAATATGTTATATGTAGTAAACTTTATCTAGCCCTGCGAGGTTTAGTTTTTTGCATGCGTTTCCAGGGTTTGGGTTAAGCTTTTGAAATTCTACTAATGGTCATTACACTATCTTAAATTGAGCGATTTTTTTGCAGTTTTAAGTTTGAGATTGCTTCGTCGCTTCGCTCACGCTCGCTCCTCGCAATGACAGGATGTGCGCTATGTCATTGCGAGGGCAGCTTCGTTGCCCGTGGCAATCTCTCTGATTGGGTGAAAATTTCTGGAACAAAATTTACTTTTATTCCAATATGTTTAGTGTAAAAATAAATTAAAAATCGCTCAACTTAGGAGTGTATAAAAACTAAGAAAAATATCTTTTAGGGCTAGGTTTATTAATCAGCACATGCTTGTTAGGAGGATGGCAATGAACCAGGTTTTAATAGTTGAAGACAGCAGGGTGTTTGCTGAAATATTGCGCATAAATGTTGAGAACAAACTTCCGTTTACAGCCAGGATTGCATCCTCCTATGCTGATGCGGTAAAAATTATTGAAAGCCATGCCCAGGATTTTTTCGTTGCCCTCTTAGACATGAACCTGCCAGACGCCCCCAACGGTGAGATTATAGATTATGTTATCTCCCGGAATATTCCATCCATAGTCTTCACGAGTAAGTTTGACGATAGCATCAGGGAGGAAATCTTTTCTAAAAAGGTCGTTGACTATGTCTTAAAGGATAATGTTCAGAGTGTTTCTTACATTATTAATCTTGTTGAGCGTCTGTATAAAAATCAGCATATTAAGGTTTTGATTGTAGATGATTCCGCTACAACGCGTTCAATAATCATAAAACTTTTGCGAAGTTACAGGTTCCAGGTTCTGGATGCGCCCAATGGCCAGGTAGCCCTGGAGCTTTTATCGGAGCATTCGGATGTTAAACTGGTTATTACCGATTATGCCATGCCTGTGATGGATGGGTTTGTGCTGACAGAAAAGATTAGACAAAAATACACCAAAAATGAATTGGCCTTAATCGGAATATCAGGCAGTAAAGGAACAGCTCTTTCAGCACGTTTTTTAAAGCTCGGTGCCAATGATTTCCTGGCCAAACCTTTTTCTAACGAGGAGTTTTATTGCCGTGTAATACAAAATATAGAAACTATAGAGTATATTCAAAAACTAAAAGAATTAAACGAGCTTAAAAATAAGTTTTTGGGTATTGCAGCCCATGATCTGCGCAATCCGATCAATGCTATTTATGGCTTTAGTGAGTTGATTCTTGATGGCCTGGCCGGGCCAGTAAATGAAGAGCAAAAAGAGTATCTGGGTATCATCAATAAGGCCAGCGAGGATATGCTCAATCTCGTCAATGATCTCCTGGATGTGTCCGTTATTGAAAGCGGCAAACTGGAAATTAAAAGGAGACGTGCTTCACTTTATCAGTTGGTTCGGGATCAGCTCAAGGTTCATAAGCTTCATGCAGAACAAAAGAACATTACTATTGTGCCAAACTTAGAGCAGGTGCCGGATGCGTTGTTTGATCCTGAGCGAATGACCCAGGTTATAAACAATCTTTTGAGCAATGCCATTAAATTTTCACCTTCAGGAGAAGTAGTTATTGTCTCTTTAACACAGGAAGACTCGGCCATCGTCTTCAAAGTGAAAGATAACGGCCCTGGAATAAGCCCAGAGGACCAAGAAAAATTATTTGGAGAGTTTCAGAGGCTCAGCGCCAAGCCAACAGCAGGAGAAAAGTCCACAGGTTTAGGCCTGGCCATTGTCAAAAAAATTGTAGAAGCGCATGGAGGCCAGATAGGGGTGAGCAGCTCCCCCGGACAGGGAGCTGAGTTTTATGTACGCCTGCCTATCAATTGAAGGGCGCATTCGCTATTTGCACTGATTCTTGAGAAGCCTTAATTTTGGTATTCCATCTGCTGATTGTTTTCTCTTTTTTTGCTTATAGTTAGCAAAATTTGTCATAATTAACTCAACTTTCTCGTATGTTTACATCACCTGTTTTCAAATTTAAGAGATAAAGAAATAAGAATTTAGGCGTGACAGACCGTTCAACTTTCTGGTGCATCAAGACACCGTAACTCAGCTTTTGGTC